>CAYZQU010000129.1:0-5647 GCA_964480645.1 uncultured Ruminococcus sp.
GGAGTTTCCCGATTATGACGTTTCCTTACGTTCGGCGGTGTCTATCGCGCGCCGTCTGCAAGACCCGCTCGCGGAGCTGGTCAAAATCGACCCTAAAGCAATCGGCGTGGGTCAGTATCAGCACGATATGCCCAAAGCGCGTATGGACGAGGCTCTGAAAGGCGTTGTAGAGGATTGTGTTAATTCCGTGGGTGTGGATTTGAATACCGCGTCATATTCGCTGCTATCCTACATTTCGGGAATCAATTCCGCTGTCGCAAAAAATATCGTCGCCTACCGAGAGGAAAACGGCGAATTTACTGACCGCAAACAGCTTCTGAAAGTAAAAAAGCTCGGTGCTAAAGCGTATGAGCAATGCGCGGGATTTCTGCGCGTTCCCGGTGGTAAGAATCCTTTGGACAACACCGGAATCCACCCTGAATCATATACAGCGGCAAAAATTTTGCTTGACAAATGTGGAATCGCTCCCGAGGATTTAGGGAATAGTGCTAAAATCCGCGAAAAAGTTAAATCTGTGGGACTGAAGAAAATATCCGATGAAACGGGCGCGGGGTTGCCAACTCTGACAGATATAGTCAAGGAACTTGAAAAGCCCGGACGCGACCCACGCGATGAACTTCCGCCGCCCCTTATGCGAAGCGGAGATGTTATGGAAATAAAAGACCTGAAGCCCGGAATGGAGCTTATGGGAACAGTGCGCAATGTCATTGATTTCGGCGCGTTCGTGGATATCGGTGTTCACGAAGACGGGCTTGTGCATATCTCTCAGATGTGCGACAGATTCATTAAACACCCGTTGGAGGTTGTAAAGGTTGGCGAAGTAATTAAGGTATGGGTTCTTGATGTAGATATAAAACGCGGAAGAATTTCACTTACAATGAAAAAACCCAAATAAAGGGACATTTTTTATGAAAACTGACGGAATAGAAAGAATAGTTGAATTGACAATCGCAGGACTGCTTGTAGCAGGCCTTGGAATTATAACAGCAATAAATTACAATCCAAACAGCAAGAAAATTCTTGACGATTACTCTCTCCGCGGTAAAAACAACAGTTCTATTGTGGATGAAGTTGATTCCACGGACAATAGTTTGCTCATGGAAAGCAGTTCGTCAAATAACTCTGCCGAAGCGCAGTCCATATCCAATCCGATTGAATCCAATCCGCCGGATATTGCAAATCCTCCCACAGATATCCAAAAACCGATTCAGGAAACTCCGCATATTGACGAGCCTCAAACAGAGTTAATCAACATAAATGACGCTAACTTGGAACAACTTCAGCAACTCGACGGAATCGGCAAGGTAAAAGCGCAGGCAATCATTGATTACCGTGAAGCTCACGGCGCGTTCCTTACCGTTGACGAATTGACCAGAGTTGATGGGATCGGTGAGAAAACACTTGAAAAGAATCGCGACAGAATTACGGTTTAATAACTTATGAAGAAACTGAAAAATACTCTTTCAGACGTGGGATATATCATCGAAACCGTCATTATGATAGCCTTTTTCTCATCAGCAGCGGTTTTGTTTTATGTAAAATACTGGCCGGAGGACTCAACCGTTGTTACGGATTCTGTAACAAATGGAGAATCGGTATCGTTCACCATTCAAGATACAATGCCCATAAATATTAATACCGCTTCCATTAATGAGCTGCAAATACTCAATGGAATCGGTGAGAAAAGGGCAATGGCGATTGTAGAATATCGCAATGAAAACGGCAATTTTGAAACAATAGAGCAAATTATTGAGGTTGATGGCATAACCGAAAAAATTTTCGTGGGAATTCGTAATGAAATCACGGTGTAAGCTATGAAAATGGAAACTTTTAACAGAATAATTCAGAATTTGTCAATGCTTATTATGACTATCGCCATTGTGATACAAATATTCAGCTACGGAGAGATTACAAAAAATCCTCCGCCCGAAATAAAGCCTGTCACCACGATTTCAATTGAAATTCCGGAGCTTGAAAACGGTCTTGTCAACATCAACACCGCGAATTTTCATCAACTGTGGAGCATCAAAGGTCTCGGCGAGAAAAAGGCTTACGCGATTATAGAATATCGTGAGCAGAATGGTGATTTTTCGAGTATTGATGATTTGGTGAAAGTTTCCGGAATCGGTGAGAAAACGATAGAGCAAATCAGAAAATACATTACCATAGCGCCGAGCCGGCGCGAGTAATTCCAATATTTTATGAATTTAAGTCAAGCGTTTTCCCTATAAATAAATCCGCCACATTAAATGGCGGATTTATTGTTATCGGATTTCAAAATTCCCCGAGGGATTGAAATTAAGCGAGGTTAAGGCACAGTTTGAAAGGTCATCAGTTCCGTTTTCGTTAATTTGCTGAACCACATTGTATATTGCGCTGTTTCCCACCAGCATTCTGTAAATATCGTTTGTCTTCTCACCAAAAACATTGGACTGGAGAAGCGAAAAAAACATCTTAGTAAGGGGATAATACTCGTTTAACTGGTTCTTGTAAACATTTACAGGCTCAGAGTCCTCAACGGAGATAATAACGTCCTCGGCATACCCCATCTCACTGAACGCGTCCTCTGCCGCGATTTCGGGCAAAAAGTGAATAATCTCCTGCGCCAATGTATTATCGCCAAGAATATTCCCAAGATTTTCATGATAATCATCATACTTTTCTTGAGAGTCGATTTCGGAATAAATTTTCATTGCCTGTTGTACCTTTGCGGCAAAATCGGTTCTTCCGGACGCTCCCGCGTAACGGTTCGGCAATTTGGTCTCATTATCTTGCTTGATGAAGAAGAATTGCTTTTGAGAGGCAAACTGTTCAACCTCCCAATCCTTTGCGATTTCCGCAACCAGATTTCCAAGCTCTTGACTCGGTACATCGTTTATACGAACTTCTCCCGTGATGTTCACATCATCTTTGCCTATGCACTTTGAAAGAAAGACCTTGACATAAGTCATAGATTGATTTCCAAGGCGTTTGACGATATGCTCGCCAAGTAAATCCCAAAGTTCGGAAGATGTAGTGTGTACACTTTCGCCCATTCCCACAGAATTGCTTGTGTAAACACTCCAACGGTGCTTTTTCCCTACAAATTCGCTCTCCAACGGTTTGGGGTCATTATCGTTCATCATTGCCAGAACCCCGTCCATAAAGCAAAAAACAAACTGAACCATTGCTATACCAAGCGCGGCATCGCTGTCCTTTGCGGTCGCGTCGCAGCACTCAAACAGCGGCTCGTCCCATTCGGGCATATAAACATAGAAATTAAGCACCGCCATTTGATTTTCAAGCTGTTCGATTTCGGGGCGGATCGTCATATCCCACTTTGGGAGAAACACACAATCCGAACGTATTTCGGTATCTTCCTTCAGGTATTCGTGGATTCGTTCAAGGATCAGCTGAAAATGCTCTTTTGGAGGGTGATGTACTTCATTTGACATTCAGACCTCCTTGATGATTTCGCCCATAAGCCCCGGTGTAGCACCGATTGCGTTGGATTCATCGGTGTCGATATGCATAGCGTCCGCGAAATTTTCACTCACGCGAACCACCACATCACCGAGAATAGCCGCTCTGCCGTTGGTTTTGCACTTAACCCACACAGTGTCCTTGTTTTTAACGCCAAGCTTTTCAGCGGTTTCGGGAGTAAGGTGAATATGACGCTTTGCGACAATTACGCCCTCCTTAATTGTTACCTCGCCTGCCGGACCTTTAAGCGTACAACCGGGAGTACCTGCTATGTCGCCGCTCTCACGGACTACTATATCCACGCCGATTGAGCGCGCATCGGTTGCCGAAAGCTCCACTTGATTGGCATTGCGGCACGGACCGAGAATGGAAACATTCGCGAATTCCTTCTTAGGACCGACAACGGTCACTCTCTGCTCGCTGGCGAACTGCCCGGGTTGGGACAAATCCTTTTTCTTGGTAAGCTCCGCGCCTTTTCCGAAAAGGATTTCCAACGTCTCCTGTGTAACGTGAACGTGACGTGCCGATGTTTCAATAAGTATCTCTGCCATTTTTTGGTTCCTCCATATTATAAATAATGATATTTGGGCAATTTGCCCAATCTTTACATATTCATTATACAATATTTTTTCAGAAAAATCAATAAAAACTATTGAAATTTTCAAAAAAATATGATATAATTTGAAAGTGAAAATCATTATCATTTTGGAGATTTGTTAATGGATAGAAACAATTATAACACCAAACAACGCGATGAAATTGTTGAATTTTTCAACCAACACCGCGGAAAATGCTTTACGGCAAAGGATATTATAAAAAGCGGGGAAGTAAGCTCGGGTGAGGCTACGGTTTACAGGACGCTTTCAAGACTAACAACTCAGGGGATTCTCAAGCGTTATACCGATGGAGACGCGTCATGCTATCAGCTTAACGAAAGCGAGGAATGCTCTCGGCACTTTCACCTTAAGTGTGAACAATGTGGAAAAGTAATCCATATGGACTGTGAATTTATGGCGGATATGAGTGCTCACATCGAGAATAGTCACAATTTTTTTGTGGATATCGGAAAAACCGTGATTTATGGGATTTGCGGCGACTGCCGAAAGGAGATCGGAAATGCTTAAACGTGTAATCGCGGTGATTTCCGCCGCGCTGATAACTATGTTATGCGGCTGTTCAAACACGGAAAGCGGAAAATCCGAGGAGAAACTTCAAATCATCACAACAATCTTCCCGGCGTATGACTTCGCGCGGGCGGTTTTCGGCGATACGGCGGATATTACACTTTTGCTCACTCCCGGTTCGGAAAGTCATAGCTACGACCCAAGCGCACGTGATATTGTTAAAATTGACAACTGTGATCTGTTTATCTATAACGGTGGTGAGTCGGACTCGTGGGTTGATACAATGCTGAAATCCACTAATAAAATTAACACTCTGCGTATGATGGATTCGGTGGAAGCTCTCAAAGAGGAGGAGCTTGAAAACGGTGCTATTCACGAAGAGCATAATCACGAGGACGAGGAATATGATGAGCATATCTGGACTTCCCCAAAGAATGCCGCGCTTATTGTGGAGAGCGTGAAATCCGCGGCTGTGCGGATTAATCCCGAAAAAACCGCGCTTTACGAGCAGAGGGCAGGGGAGTACACAAGAAAAATCATTGACCTTGACAAGCGTTTTTCGGAGCTCTTGGCAGGGGAGAAGCGGTATTTTGTGTTCGGCGATAGGTTTCCGCTGTTGTACTTCTTTCGAGAATATGACCTGAACTACTATGCGGCGTTTCCGGGCTGCGGCAGTGAAACCGAGCCGTCTGCTCAGGTAGTTGCGTTTCTCACAGAAAAACTTAAGGATTCCGATACGATAGATACAGTGTTCTATATTGAGTTGTCAAATCACAAGCTTGCTGATACTCTAGCGAATGAAAACGGACTTCCGACTGCGGAATTCCATACCTGTCACAACATCACCGCCGATGATTTCGCGGCGGGGGAGAGCTATGTGACGCTTATGGAGCACAACTATGAAATGCTGAAAAACGCGCTGAGCAGAGGACAATTATGAAATTGGAAATAAATCGTGAATTATACAGTTACACATTCTCCTCTGACGTGTATATATTTGACCCCTATTCGTTTGCTATATACAAAAAAGACTCCGACGAATCCAAATCAATAGACACACC
>CAYZQU010000130.1:0-5626 GCA_964480645.1 uncultured Ruminococcus sp.
CGTTCCACCTGCGCTTATTGAGCGAATTTTTTCATTGCGGATTTCAATATTTTTTATCGGGGACAGAAATCGCACCTCTCCGCCCAATTCGATAATTCTCCGTCGAAGGTTTTTTACGATTTCGCGCAAATTGTCCGTGCCTATGTGTGGCTTTGCTTTGGTGAGAATTTCCTCGGGCGCGCCAAACTCGCAGAACTTCTCTATTACGCGTGTACAGAGAGGATCATTTATTCGTGTTGTGAGCTTTCCGTCCGAGAATGTTCCCGCTCCGCCCTCGCCGAATTGAACGTTGGTTTTCGGGTCAAGCGCGCCGCCGCCCCAGTAATCCGAAACAGCGCGGATTCGTTCGTCCATTGCCGCGCCGCGTTCCAGAACAATGGGTTTATATCCAAATTCACATAGCGTCAGCGCGCAGAACATTCCCGCAGGACCGAATCCCGCAATGAAAATATCCCCGTCAAGTGGATTTTTCCCTCGGTTTACCGTGAATTCTTCCAACGTAAAGAGCTTGACATTCGCGTATTTTCCGGCGAGAGAACGTTCTTTTGCGGCACTGTGAAGCTCGAAATATACCGAGCTTACGAAATTTACCTCGTGACGCGCGTCTACGGAGGTTTTATAGATTTTCGATGTTTTGATTTCGTTATTGGAGATATGCAATTCCCGTGCGGCGCGGGTTATCGCGTATTCGCGCGGCTGTTCCAATCCCGTTTTGATTTGTGATACTATGATTGCCACGTTATTGTGTGCCCCTTGCCAACGCGTTTACGGTTACCTTATAGCTTCCCGAAGCCCAACACGTCTGATTTGTTCCCTTAACTCTCACCGTAACCGGGACATCCTGAGAGCCTGCGTGAATCGACTGTCCAAGCAGATTCGCTGTAACCGTAATATCGGAAGCGGAAATGTCGGATATCGTCTCGGCAGGTCCAACGATTGTTACCTCAAGCTGACTTGTGATAAACTGAACGTCGAAATTGTTCGGTACATTTGTTATATCAAAGTTATCACTGTCAACGGTAAAGGTCTGCCTTGTATAATCATTAATTTTCCACTCAATCCGCGCGGTATTATTGCCGGAAAGGTTCTTGTATCCCTCCGGAAGTACAATCGGGATATAGCTGTTCGGCGAGTTAATGGTGATATCCGAAATATCAATCGCGCCGATGTTCAACTCACTGAGATTATCAATAGACGCGTCAGGAGCGGCAATCGTAAGTGTCTTGGGCCAGATTTCATATTGCAAGCTCTCCGCATCGAAATTGCTCGGTAATCCATTCAGAGTAAACTTCAGCGGCAGTTCTTTCTGCTTGAATATCGGAACATTTACCGAAACACTGTTGGTGGAGAGTGTTATTCCCTCAGGAAGAATTCTTACGCCGTCAGCACCATAAATAAAGATTTCGCTGCCTGTACGGTTGGTTTCGGAAATCTCACCATGAAGCGTGCTGCGCGCCTCTATTTCAGTTATCTGGTTGATTTTGCTTGCCGAGCCGGTGAGCGTTATTGTTGAGGGAGTTGTGGTTATATCGCTGGGATAATATCCCTCCGGGACGAGTATATCTGGAGCCGTTCCATTAATGGGAAACTCTTTCGAGATTATCTCATCAATTTCAAGCGTTATTTTGCTTGGTTCTATGTTTGTAACTGTGCAGTTACGGTCGCTTTTTGATGATACCGAAATCGGCAGTGTATAAGAACCCGCAGTGCGAATCGACGCCAAATCTACCGTGGCAGAAAAGTCGTTCGCGCCCAGTCCGCTTATATCATAACGCTTTCCCTCAATATTTATGTTGATTTCATCGTATGCTTCATTGACAATTTGAAGATTATGCTGACTCATATACTCAGTGAGCGGTGCTTCCATGGGTATATTGTCGATTGTGCGCTCAATTGACGGCAACACCTGAATAGATACGAAAAGCCAGAACGCCGCGGCAAGAACAAATGCGAGAATAAGCGTTTTGTAATTCTTTTTTACATCATTCAGAAAATTCTTTAATATGTTTAACAACGTTATTCCCCCTTATTTTGATTTCGCGTGATTGGTTTTCTTTTTGTCAGAAGAACTTTCGGGCATATACTTGCGAAGAATGGCAATCAATCCCTCGCGGGTCTGATTGCGGGTAAGCTGTCCGTCAAGCGCAACGGAGATGTTTCCCGTTTCCTCGGACACCACAATAACAAGAGCGTCGGAGTTTTCGCTCATTCCGACGGCGGCTCTGTGACGTGAACCTAAATCCGTGGTGAGATACTGGTCTTTCTGGGTATTTGGCAGAAAACATCCCGCCGCGTAAATTCGGTTGTTGCGGATAATCACTGCGCCATCATGAAGCGGTGCTTTGTTGTAGAATAGATTACAGAACAGCTCCGGCTCACATTCGGCGTTGATTACGATGGTTGTTTCCTTTTCAATGATGTCGCCCAACTTAGTTTGACGCTCGATGACAATAAGCGCGCCTGTCTTGCTGTCATGCAGACGGGAACAGGCATCCGCAATGCCGAAAATTGCCTTATCACGTGCTGAGCCGTCACCGTTCTTGTCTATGACTCCCGTGATAGTGCTGACTTTTGTGCGTCCGACCTTTTCAAGGATTCGGCGAAGCTCAGGCTGAAACACGATTATAATTGTGATTATTCCTACTTGCAGGAAGTTGTCTATCAGGAATCCCATGGTTTTGAGGTTGAAAATCTGTACCAGAATGAAAATCACAACAATCAGAAAAATACCTTTCAATAACTGCATCGCGCGTGTTTCGCGCATCAGCTTGATAAGGTAATAGATAAGAAATGTAAGCATCAGAATGTCCAGAACGTCAAAGATGGTTATAGACTGGACGATTCTCAGGAAATTTGCGATAATATCGCCTATATACTTAACCGCTTCACTCACAAAAGTTCTCCTTTACAATGTCGGAAATTATTCGCGCCCTTGACCTCTGATAAGCACTCCGATAAATTCAGGACCGGCGTTACAACTTACAACAACGCCGCATTTTTCCACCATTTCGGGCGGATATCCGACTTTCTTTGTCATTTTTTCAATAAATTCCTTTTCTTGTTCGGGGCAGGTGGTTGTAATCACACAATACGGCGTTTTGGGAATCATACGCTGGGAAATTGTTTCCACTGCCGCGTCGATTACCGCCTTGTTTCCGCGCGCTTTCTTAATGACCTCGGTCACGCCGTCATACAGCACGATAAGAGGCTTAAGCCCCATAAGCTCCCCTAAAAACGACGCCGCTGCGGAGATTCTTCCCGATTTCTTCATGTGCCGCAGTTCAAAGCCGATAATAAACGACTCAGAGTGGCTTGCCCAATCCTCGAGATAGCTTACCACGCTTTGCACGGTTTGACCCTCGTCAAGCTTTTTACATGCTTCCAGAACCGGATAACCATAACAAAGCGTATAGTTTCTGCCGTCCACAACATAGACTTTGAGGTCTTTAAGCTCGTCCTTAAGATTTTCGGCGGCAATCTGTGCCTGTGAAAAGGTCTGGGAACCATGACCGTTGATTACATCAACAATGATTTCCCGAACCCCCTCGTTATAAAGTTCTCGGTACTTGTCCTCAAACTGAATCTGCGTAATCTGTGAGTGCTTGGGAATTTCATCGTTTTCCTTAAGAATTTGATAAAACTCATCGGGTTGAATATCTACGCGGTCGAGTTTTGTTTCTCCGTTGATTGTTACCGCGAATGGTATTACAACGAGGTATTTCTCCCATTCCTTTTCTGCTTCGGGGGAAATGTCGCACCCGCTGTCTGTGATAATTCTGACTTTTTCGTTCATATTTATTCCTTTCCGATCTCGGATTACTTAACCCGTGACCAATCAAATTTTGTAAGGTTTCCGGAGGTCTGAAGCGCCGGAAAATCCCACTGCCGCAGAACCTCATACGTCGCGATTGCGACGCTGTTGGAGAGATTCAGACTTCGTAGGGTGGGCATCATCGGAATCCGCACGCAATTGCTTTTGTTCCGTGCGAGAATTTCTTCAGGAAGTCCCGCGTCTTCGCGTCCGAAAACGATGTAGCACTTATCGGGATATTTCACGTCTGTATAGCGGTTTTGCGCCTTGGTGGAGAAGAAGTAGCACTGCCCGTCTGAGCGCGAGAAAAAATCCTCAAACCCCTCGTAATAGTTAATATCCAGATAATGCCAGTAGTCCAGTCCCGCACGTTTCAACTGCTTGTCGGTAGGCTCAAATCCCATCGGCTTTATGATGTGCAGACGCGCTCCCGTAACGGCGCATGTTCGCACAATGTTTCCGGTGTTCTGCGGAATCTGCGGCTCTCCGAGGACTATGTTCAATTCCATTTGGATACCTCTTTCATACATTATACCTTATAATTATAACATAAAATAACCGATTTTGCAATATATTTTTTTAAAATACTTGCAAAAATTGTAAAGCTGTGCTATAATTTAATTATCGGTGTGAAAAATGTTTTTTCAAAAAAATATGAGAAAATCAGAAAGGAAAAAATATGGAGTCAAATAACGAAATTAATCTTGAAATTGGAGAATCTATTCCGTGTGAGTTTGATTATTCCTTGTCGGCAGAGGAGCTGGACAGATGTCTGTCCGAGCAAATGGAGCTTTTTAAGCAAGGAAAGCGTTCCGTACCTACCCACGAGTTCTCTATGCTGGGATACGCGTTGGATTTTATCGACTTCGCGAAAAACAGATGCAATCAGGAAATAGATTTTGACGAGCGTTGTTTACCTGTGTTTTTGGGAATACTGAACGCGCTTCACAAGATGTTCGCCGAAAATCCGCCGCCGGATGAATTCTTCCGGACAATGGTAAAACAGGCGACCGGGTATTTCGGGATTGTAATTATCAAAAATATCGGCGGTCAGTGGGTGAACACCAATATGGGATTGGGCATTTCAATCGGAGGAACGGAGGCACTGATTATGAATCCGATTGGACGTTTTCTTCAAACCGGCGAGGACACTGTTATGGCAGTGTACGAACATCTTAAAGAGGTGTGACCGAGCGAGGGAGAAAGAATGGACATTTTAAGGTTTGAAAAATTTGATGCTGAGGTTGCCGAAAATCTTTCGGATACAATCGGCAAAATACTGGGCTTAAAAAGGAAGAAAAAATATTGTGCGGTGGGCTTTATAACCACCGATGACTTTTACGGATTTTATCTGTCGTGGAAGTATACATACAGAATAGATGAATTTTACGATTGGAAGAACGGCATAAATCCGACTTTTCTTTATCAGCCGCTTGTTGACGTTGTGGATGCATCAAAAGATATAAACCTCCTCGAACGCTCAAACGAAAAGTGGGAGTTTGCCAAGGCGGTACTTGCCGTTCTTGAAAAGAATATCAAGGCTCTCTCCGATGAGTTGTTCATGAAAAACGGCTATAATAGGGAAGATGTGCTTTTCTTTGCAACAATGAGCGATGGTGATTACATAGACGAAATGCTTAATGAATCGGTAAAGATGTTCAATTCCGCAGATACACTTAAAAAATATAGGCTGTGATACAGTAGTGAATGGGGTGACGGTTTGATTTCACAAAAACGCGTAATCAGCGAGAAATACACGGATGAACACGGCGAAATCGGCATTTCCGTCGATGTGTTTGAGAATTACGTTTCAGT
>CAYZQU010000131.1:0-5539 GCA_964480645.1 uncultured Ruminococcus sp.
GCCCTCTCGCAGTACCTCGCGCATTTGCTTGGCAAGCTCGCGCATCTCGCTGGTGAGCGGTGGGAGCGAAATTTTCACCGGTTCTTCATCAGGTGAATCATCTGTAAGACTTCGGAGAAGCGTATAGTCCTCACGCCGCACCAGCAATGGGTTTAAGCTCTCCAGATACCCCCTGCACCACCCCGCGCAAAGCACCGCGAAATCACCAAGAAAGCACAGCACCATCACCGTTCCGCACACAACAAACGCGGATTTTCTTTCAGTAAAAGCACTTGAGACGAACCAAACTATCGTTAGCAACAAATCCACCACACAGGAAATCTCCTTAAGCGGCTTCATATCGCCAACCGCCAACAATGCCAATCCACTGCTCACCACAGCGCCCAAAACGACTGCAATGACCGCCAGACCGCCATTCAAAAGGATTGAAAGTACAACTCCAATTATTACCAACGCGCAATGAATATAGAATGATAACCGGATTATACGCCGAATTTTGTTCACTTTTTCACGGCGAGATGCTACAAAATCCTCGGCAATATTACCGTGAGTATAAAAATGTATCAACTTTTTCTTGATTTCGTACATCATTTCTTCCGGTAGCTCCCAAATCACTCAATATTTTCCAGTTCATCAAGCCATAATCTCGCGACCGCGTCACTCGGCATACGCCAATCCCCACGCGGTGAGAGCGACACCGATCCGACCTTAACTCCATCCGGCAGGCAACTCCGTTTGAATTGCTGGGCGAAAAAGCGTTTGTAGAACGTCCTCAGCCAGTGAAGAATCACGCCGCGGTCATAGTCTGCGAATGCGTATTCAGCAAGCCTTAGCACCTTTTTCGGCGGGAATCCCCAGCGAATCGCGTAATACAGGAAAAAGTCATGCAGCTCATACGGACCAACCAAATCCTCGGTGATTTGCGATATTTCACCGTTTTTCGCGGGCAGCAGCTCGGGACTTACAGGCGTATCCAGAATATCGCGCAAAACCTTTGCCAGAGCGGAATCAGCAGTGGTTTCCGCATAGTAATCCACAATATGACGCACCAATGTTTTCGGCACGGAATTATTCACTCCGTACATACTCATGTGGTCGCCATTGTAAGTCGCCCAGCCGAGAGCCAACTCCGAAAGGTCTCCCGTGCCGATAACCATACCGTTTTCCTCGTTCGCGACATCCATCAGAACTTGCGTGCGCTCACGCGCCTGACAATTTTCATACGTAACGTTCAAATTATTCTCATCGTGTGAAATATCTTTGAAATGCTGACGCACGCTGTCGGAAATGTCAATTACCCGCAGGGTTGTCCCAAGTATTGTGCAGAGCTGCTCGGCGTTGGATTTCGTGCGCTTTGTCGTGCCGAAGCACGGCATTGTAATCGTCACAATGTCGCTCATAGAACGGTTTTGCAGCTTCATCGCCTCAACGCACACAAGCAGTGCCAGACAACTGTCCAACCCGCCGGAAATGCCGATTACAACGGTTTTGCAGTGAGTATGCTCGATGCGCTTTGACAAACCGTGCGCCTGCATCATCAGAATATCGTGGCAGCGCTTGGATTTCTCGCCCTTAACGGACGGCACAAATGGCAATGGTTCGATTTTGCGCGTGAGTTTGTTCACGCGTGGATTTAACCTGAATTGCGCGGTCCACAGGTCGCTGCAACAGCTTCGGAACGAGGTGTTCTTTCGACGTTCAAACGCCAATCTTTGAACGTCTATTTCGCTGATTGTCAACCCCTCGGTGAATAATCCCGAATCGCCCAACAGCGTGCCGTTTTCGGCAATCAGACGATGCCCGCCGAACACCAGATCTTGTGTGGATTCGCCCTCTCCCGCGCTCGCGAAAATATACCCGCAAAACAGCTGCGCGGACTGCCCGCGAACCAAATCGCGGCGGTAATCATCCTTGCCGATGATTTCGTTGGACGCGGAAAGGTTCGCGATAATCGTTGCGCCGCTTTTTGCCAGATTGATTGATACCGGCTCGGATGACCACAAGTCCTCGCAAATCTCCACTGCAAATTTCAGTTCGGGAATATTCGCGCACTCGAAAATGATGTTGTTATGGAACAAGCAACAATCATCTCCGATGTAAATGGTATTGTATTCTTCGTCATACGATGGCGCAGAAGTAAACTGCCGCATTTCATAAAATTCATTGTAATTGGGAAGGTAAGTTTTGGGAACAACTCCCAAAATTTCGCCGTTTTGGAACACAACCGCGCAATTATACAATTTGTTATGATCGTAATCAATCAGCGGACACCCGACCGTTACAAGAATATCACAACCCTCAGATGCCTTTACGATACGCTTTAACGCGGTTACCGCGCCGTTTATCAACGTTTTCTGGTAAAACAAATCGTGGCAGGTATAGCCAGTGACGCACAATTCCGGGAAGACAAGTATATTCACACCCTTTTCGCGTGCCTCGTCCATCAGCGCGATTATTGAATCCGCGTTGAATTCACAGTCCGCAACCCGAATCTTCGGAGTTGCCGCCGCGACCTTAATAAATCCATCAATCATTATAATCACCCTATATTATGCGGTTCACCGCAGCTTACACATTCTAATTACTATTATACACCATTTTACGGAAAATTTCAAGTAGGAAATAAAAAAAGCACATACTTTATGAAAAAAATTGCGCCCCTTTGCCGCGCGGCATAAAGAAGCGCAATTATACACCAATAATATTACTCTCTGTTATTGATTTTCGGAATTTCCCGATTTTTCGATTTCCATTGACAAATCGTTAATGGAATCAACAATCTTCTCAATATCAGTGTACAGACCGCGAACCTGGCTGTTGATACTACCCATAGATTTCTTGATTCCGTTGAGCGTGTGTTCTATTTCGGTTGCCTGCTTGGTATTCTTGTCAGCGAGCGTACGCACCTCCTGCGCGATTACGTTGAACCCAACGCCCGCCGCGCCCGCGCGTTTAGCCTCGATGGACGCGTTAAATCCGATAAGCGTCAGTTGAGTGGACGAATTCTCAATCGTCTTCACGATGGAATCCGTATTTTCAACCGCCTTGCTTGAAGCTTCGACCGCAGATTTAATGCGCTCACAGCCGGCTTCCACATGCTTTACATAATCTACGGTATGATTGATTTTACGCCTGATCTCGCTTTCACCGCTATTTTCACCCATATTATCACGCGCCTGCTCGCCCAGACGCTCCGTGCGAATATGCTGATACCCCGCCTCAACCGCAGAGGTAATCATTTCAAACAGCAAATCCGACGCCGAAAATATACGGCTTTCGGGAGTGATGGTCATATTATCAAACATTGACAATAGACTGTCATACTCAAATCCATGTGTGGACGCAAATTTCCGCACCTGCTGACCGTTCGGCTTTTCGGCAATCACCTGACCGCCGATAAACATTCCAAAATACTTGCCATCGTATACGATGGGCACGATAAACTCCATTATACCGAGGTACGACTCAAACACCACGGGCTTTTCGGCGCGTCTTGCTTCCTCCACTTCTTTTGCGGCAAGACGATTGTGGTCATCACGAAGCTTTTTGATAATCTCCGCGGCGATTTCGGTCATATTGCTCCACCGGGTGACTTCCCCGTTAGCGTCCATTACCACCGCCGCCATACCCGTTGCGTCGGAAAACGAATCCTGCAATGACTGCAGCGCACTCTTGCTGATTAAATCCGTAAGGGATAAAATTTCAAGTTCTTCCATATGTATCACCTTTCTGAGCAGAAAATATTTTTATAATCCTATTATACTATATTTTTTCGAATTATTCAAGAGGATTTTTGGATTTTACACAAAAATTTTTTAAAATCTTCTTGCAAATCCGTGGAAAATATTGTATAATAGTAATAAAGTGATATGTGTGGGCATATCAGCCGGATAAAAAGGAGTAAAAAATGGAATTTATTAGTGAACGCACGGCTTTTACAATGCTGTCGGATACCGTGGTAAAGGCGGGGGTTTCTCTGTTTAACGCGGTGAAATATATCTATATGATTGCCGACAGGGATTTTTATAACATTAATGTAAAGGATATTTTTAAGATTGCACTGAAAAATATCACGGATACAACCTGCCTGTATAATACTGGGATAAAGTTGGACAAGGAGCGCTGCAAGGAGATGAGTTCCCCGGAATATGAACGCGTACTTTCGCTGATGGTGTATTCGTTCGCGGTTCGTCTGCCGGAGCTGAGAAATATTAAAACCAAAGGCGGACAGCTTAACGATAAGCAAATCAAGACGATTTACGATATGGTGCTGTCAAAGGGCGCGGGGAATTTCGAGAATGTGATTCCGGACGATTTTGAGGAAATCCGCCGAATGGTAAAACTTGGAAAGCCTGTTCCGGCATACGACGCGGAATGGTATAAGGGGTATATTTATGGGTATGTTCCCGCGTTGGCGACAGTTACCAACAAGAACTTATTCCTGTTGGGGAGTTGTGATATTCTGTTCACACTGTTCCACGGAGCGTTGGAGGAAGAACTTGAAAACCTGCTGAACTCGCTTTCCGCTGCAGTCTGAGGGAACACAATATGGTAAGGAAATCGGTTAAATGTGGTGTCTGTGGCGAAGTAACGGAATATACATTACGCGTAAATTTTACGGTTTATTGTCCAAAGTGCAAAAATATGATTCACGCGGAGTGTGAATACGGCTATGGACCTGTAACACCATACTATTTTCTTGTTGGTGATGACGAAATCGCAAGGGTAGACGACATAGAACCGCCGCATTATATTCTGTATCTTGACGGCGAGGAAATCCCGCTTGAAAAAGGATATTTTGACGCGATAACAGAGGCGGACGGGATACTGTCCGAGAAACTCGGATTAATGGGATTTACTTCCGAACGGAGGAAAAATGGCAAGTGAAATCTTTTTTATGACTAAAGACGACCTACTGTGTATGCTCACAAATGTCGAGAAATCCATTAACGTTAAATATATCGAAAACAAGGCTTATTACTCAAAAGATATACCATATTTAGATTCGCTGATTGATTACGAATATCTCGGAATCAGCAGGACGGGTGATCATCAAAGAGAGAGCTTTTTTGTAATGGAAAAGGCGGACGAGTTTCACCCCGAAGAGCGCCGCCAGTTTGACGGCAGAATGCGCTATCTTGTCGACCAGAGCAATCACCCCGATTCCGTTTCGTTGTGGCTTGGTGGTATGTACGGAGATAAATTCTTGGTTTGCGGGCATATAGGAACAATCAGTTCGAGTGATAAATCCAAACGGATATTCAATGTGTTTCGCAAATTCATTAAGGCTCAATGCAAATATAAGGCTGGCAGATATTATTACAGTGATGAGGTCAACGAATTATCCGACAAAGGGGTTCGGCTAATAACAATAAACGCTCAATCACCGCCGGAATATGATTTGAAAATAGAAACGCTATAACTCAAATCAAGGCTATGGAGTGAAATGCAAATTCAAAACGCGCCCGTTAAAGCGCAACGAAGTGGAGCTTTAACGGGTAGGCGAGTACAGACGAGCGCAGCTCGTCTGTACGGTTTT
>CAYZQU010000132.1:0-5531 GCA_964480645.1 uncultured Ruminococcus sp.
TCAATAGTTTTGGACAAAATTTACAATTAAAAGGGTACGGGGTTGACAATTTGGCTACAAAGTGTTATAATAAAGAATCGGACGGGTTGTTTATCCGCCAATTAAACGCATAATTGAAAGCCGGGATTAAAATAAAAAAATTTGATATTAAAGAGCTGACCAAATCCTTGAAAACCAAGGAAGGCAGACGTGAATTCGTAAAAAACCATAAGGAGATTATACTTTATTTCGTATTTGGAATAGGCACAACCATCATTTCAATGGTAAGCTATTATCTGATACGTGTGATTTTCCCTAACGCGGAGAGCGTTCCGCCTTGGCTTTCTTGGATTTTCAACATCACCTCGGCGTTCGGAATTGAGAGCAATACGGCACTTCCCGTAATCATATCGTGGTTTTTGTCGGTAACATTCGCGTTTCTGACCAACCGCGTGTACGTGTTTAACAGTCAGGTTAAAACTTTCGGCGGATTTATGTTCGAGGCTCTCAAATTGTACGCGTCGCGCATTGCCACGCTTTTTGTGGATTTGCTGATAATGTTTTTGCTTGTTGATTTGACAGGAATTCACAATGTTCTGTATGAATTCGCGGCAAAAGTGTTCTCAAATGTTGTAGTTCTTATTATTAATTATATCCTGAGCAAGATGTTTGTATTCCGCAAAAAGAAGCCCGAGCAAGACGCAGATTGACGTAATTTCGCGGGTGACAGGGCAAAATTCGGCTTAACCACGCCATTTTCGGGCGTTTTTTCAGCGGTAGGTGACAGGCGATAGACAGGCACTTGACACGCTTTGATCGGTCGAGGGGATAACACTTGTCAGGCGGCTGTCAGACTAACGTCTGAAGTATAATAAGATAAAGAAATTAAAGAAAATAAAAAAGTAAATAATGGAAATAAGCTCCGCCTCGTTTCGTTTAACTCTCGCTTTTTTGGATTACGAAACAGCTTTCTGTATAAAATTCCAATTTTCTCCAATACTAACCGCAAAGGAGAGTGGAAATTTATGGCAAGTCAAAAGAACGCCCCCGGATTTTCGACCGAAGCGGCAGAAGCATTGGGTAACGCAATTGCAATTGCGGCGCAGATGGGGCATACGTATGTCGGCAGCGAACATCTGTTATGCGCGCTCGCGAAGAATTCCGAAAGCGCGGCGGGAGTACTTCTGGCGCGACAGCAGGTAACATTTCGCGAGCTTGTGTTGCGGCTTAAGGAGCGCGTAGGTGTAGGCAATACAACGCGGCTTTCGGAACGGGATTTCTCGCCGCGTCTTACAAAACTCCTCGGAAACGCGCGGAACATTTCCGTAACGCGTGGGGAGAGCTATGTAGGCACGGAGCATATTCTGCTTGCGCTGCTGACTGACCGCGAATGCACCGCTTACGCTATGCTGTGCGAATTCAGTTCAAACAATGTGATACCGCGCCTTTACGGAAGTGTAACTGCGCAGAAATACACACCTCCGCAGTTTGACAGTCCCAAAAAGCCCGCGCGGAATGATTTTCCCGCGCTGTCAAAATATTCCAGAGAACTGACCGCCGAGGCGCGTGACGGCAAACTCGACCCCGTGGTCGGGCGAGATACCGAAATTGAGCGCGTTGTGCAGATCCTGTTGCGGCGGAGTAAGAATAACCCGTGTCTTATAGGCGACGCGGGAGTAGGTAAAACCGCTGTGGCAGAGGGATTCGCGCAACGTCTTGCCGCCGGGACAGTCCCGCCTGAGCTTGTCGAAAAGCGCGTTTTCGCGCTTGATTTGTCCGCAATGCTGGCGGGCGCGAAATATCGCGGCGATTTCGAGGAACGGCTTAAATCCGTGCTTGATGAGGCGTCAGATAATCCTACCGTGATTCTGTTCATAGATGAAATCCACATGATAGTCGGTACGGGCGCGGCGGAGGGTGCGATTGACGCAGCAAGTATACTGAAACCGCTTCTGGCGCGGGGTAAGATATGCCTGATAGGAGCAACGACCACCGATGAATACCGCAAATTTATCGAGAAAGACAGCGCACTGGAGCGCCGATTCCAGCCGATAAACGTCATTGAACCCGATGAACAGCAGACGCTGTGTATTCTTACGGGTCTGCGCGCACGGCTTGAGGAACATCACCACGCGGTCATCACCGACGACGCGATAAAAGCGTCGATTCACTTGTCCCAAAGATACCTGAACGACAGAAAACTGCCAGATAAGGCAATCGACTTGATTGACGAAGCGGCGGCGCTTGCGCGTATTGAATCCACCGAACGCAAGACTTTGTTTCACAAGGAACGCATAATCGTGAACGAAGACGAGGTAGCCCGCGCCGTTTCTGCAATTACGGGAATTCCCACAACCAGAATGTCACTTGATGAGGGAACGCGTCTTGCGAACCTCGAGAACATCTTACGTGCGCGCGTAATCGGGCAGGAAAATGCTGTGAAATCCGTTTCCAACGCGGTTCGGCGCGGACGCGCGGGGCTGCGCGACCCCAAGCGCCCAATCGGCTCATTTTTGTTCCTAGGGCAGACCGGAGTAGGAAAAACCGAGCTGTCACGGGCATTGGCGGAGGGTGTTTTCGGGGACGAAAACAGACTAATCCGATTTGATATGTCGGAATATGCCGAGCCGCACTCTATTTCCAAGTTAATCGGCTCTCCTCCCGGCTATGTAGGCTATGAGGAGCAGGGAAGACTGATTCGCGAAGTGCGCTCAAACCCGTATTCTGTGGTGCTTTTTGACGAGGTGGAAAAGGCGCACCCCGAAGTTTTAACAATACTTTTACAGATTCTGGAGGATGGACGCTTGACCTCATCTGACGGGCGTTTGGCAGACTTTAAGAACACAATTGTTATAATGACGGGCAACATTGGCGCGGAAGAATTACAGAGAAAATCAATCGGCTTTGGAGGATTTGTGCAAAATGACGAAAAATCCCGAGTAATGACGGAGTTGAAAAAACAATTCCGCCCGGAACTTTTGGGCAGAATAGACAATATAATCGTGTTTGAAAGGTTGAAAACCTCGGATATGGAGCAGATATGCGCCAAAATGCTTGATGGCGTGGCAAAACGCGCGCTTTCCCGCGGTATAACGCTTCGGTTCGGAGAAAGCACCGCGAAAGCACTTTGCGAAAGCGTTCGCGGCGAGGACGCGGGCGCGCGCCCGCTCCGCCGCAAAATCACCACCGAAATTGAGGATATGCTGTCGCTGCAAATCGTTACGGGAGAGCTTCCCGACAATGCCTGCGCCGAGGTGGTATGCGAGAATGGTTCATACCTTGTTAAGCTCCTGAAACACGCTAGCTGAAAACTTTTGTGCATTCTTCACAAGCGTCTATCATGGATTCGGCGAACACCGCATAACCACGCGTTGGGTCATTCACAAGAACATGAGTTACCGCGCCGACAAGCCGCCCGTCCTGAATAATCGGGCTGCCGCTCATTCCACGGACGATACCTCCTGTTTTCGCGAGAAGTTCAGGGTCGGTAATCCGCACAATCATTCCTTTCGACCCGTATAAATCCGCAAGATTGACGCGCTCGATCTCAATGGAATATTCACGCGGTTTATCTCCATCAATAGTAGTCAGGAGCGTTGCCGAACCGGTTTTTACCTCTTGGCGATATGCCATTGGAATCGGAGTTCCGTCATTTTCACCAAAAAGCGTTCCAAATACTCCGGTGGAGGTGTTGGCGGAAAGTTCTCCAATGTCGGAATTCGGCGTGATAGTGCCGCATAGCTCCCCAGCAGAGCCGCATTTTCCGGGGACAACATCATAAATTTCCGCTTCTGTAATTTCTCCCTCGCCCAGTGGCACGGGAAGCCCCGTATCCACGTCCGAAACCGCGTGACCAAGCCCTCCGAACGTGTTGTCAAGAGGGTTCACATAAGTCAGTGTGCCGATTCCCGCCGCGCTGTCCCGAACCCACGCTCCAATTTTAAGCGCACCGTCAACTCGAATAGGGGTCAGTTCTAAGGAAAGCTCCTTATCATCGCGAGAGAGACCTATTTTTGTGCATTTTGACGAAAGCTGAACCGCTTCCGCTACTTCGCCGTTTGTGTTCACGTCTACTCCGTTAATGGAATAAATCACATCCCCCGTTCGGATTCCCGCTCTGTCCGCGGGGGAATTCGCTGTCACTGACACCACCATAGCACCGTCAGAGCGGCATTTCACGCCAAACGGCGTCCCGCACGGAATGAGGTTTGGACGCTCCGAAACGGTGACGTTTGCGGTCTTTATCGGAATCCCACCGAGGTAGTATGCGTAGCCGTTTTGCGCGGGATGAATCTCCGCCGCGCCGAGTCCGCCGAGATTTCCACCAATGAAGTCCGTTGTTATATCACAAGGGAGCGTAATGTGTAAATATGTGAAAACCGCGCTGTAAAGCGCAATTATCACAGCAAACGCTCCCGAAATTATTTTTCCGGTTTTGTGCATTTTGCATAATTCCTTTCGTGAAATTTCGGCGAATTAACTGATTTTTTTCGCCGCCGTGACTAGTTTTGGCGAATTCGGCGCGAATATGTTTTGAAATAATCGGCGGTCCGCTTAAGGATTTCCGCCAAAATTTCGCTGTTTTGACGAAATTCTCGAAAGATTTCATTTCCGTCAAGAAACCCCTTGACTTTTTCGGGAAAATGAGGTATAATATTAAATATGTATTTGTTTATTTTTGGAAATTGAATTTTAACGGATGCCCGGATTTATTCTAAACAACTTTTTTCTCTGAACATACCGGGTATGGATTTTGTACGCTCATTGCTTATTATTAGCCAAATTGCGTCCTTTTTTTCAAGCGAATCGTTTCCAAATATTTACATATTCGCAGGCTTTCGTCAAAATGCACAAAAATCCACGAGATTGTTTGCTTAACGGAACAAAATATACATTAATAAATTTGCAAATTGCGAAAGCAATAATGTCTACTTCTCGCGATTTGCCGTTATAGTTTAAGGAAATCCGCGCGCGTTCGGGATTTCCAAATGGAGAAAGGAAATATATGGGATTGTTGTCTAATAAGAACCTATTGACAGAAAAGGAGAATATTGCCAAAAAAGGGGGCAGACCTCAGACTTCGCAAGAAACTCAGATGCGCCCCAAACAGCAGTATCACAACACTCCGCGCAAGCCGCAGACACCCGTGCTGAACGGTCCTAGACCTTCGGACAAGTTTCGCGCGTCTAACAACAGTGTTCTGCAAAGCAAAAACACTTCACAGCGTGTTTCTCAGAGCCGTCAGCGGCGTGAGAACCGCTCCACGCCGGTAAAGTTCACGGCTTTGGGCGGACTGAATGAAATAGGAAATGCCGGGCGTGGATTTGGTCGTTCCCGATTTCACGTATCTTGAGAAGAACAAAGACCGTTTTCGCGGCATTGTAATCACGCACGGTCACGAGGATCACATCGGCGCGCTTCCTTATCTGCTTAAAAAAGTGAACGTTCCGATTTACGGAACACGGCTTACGCTCGGACTTGTTGAGGGCAAGCTTAAGGAACATGGATTGTTGTCCCAAGCATCATTGAATATTGTAGAGCAGCGTCAGAAT
>CAYZQU010000133.1:0-3087 GCA_964480645.1 uncultured Ruminococcus sp.
CATAATCTGACGATTTTTTCAACACTTTTTTATGAATTTTTAGAGGTTACCTATATTTAATTGGGGATAACATATTATGATTTTCTCGTCGCTTATATTTTTGTACGCGTTTTTTCCGCTTTGTCTGATAGCTTACTTTCTTGTAAAGCCTATCAAGGGAAAAAACGCGGTTTTAATTGTCCTTTCACTGGTGTTTTATGCGTGGGGCGAACCCGTAAGAATCGCGTTTCTTCTCCTCTCGGCGGTGATAAACTACTTTGTCGGAATCGGTATCGGCAAGGGGAAAACCGAGAAAATTCAAAAGCTTATCCTCGCGGGCGGGCTTATCTACAACATCGGTATGATCGGAGTATTCAAATACAGCGGATTTATCGTCGAAAACATCAACTCGATTTTCCACGCGAATATCCCCGTTCCGGATATTGTGGTGATGGCGGGAATCAGCTTCTATACGTTCCAGATTATCTCATACATAGTGGACTGCTATTGGGGCAAGGTAGAACCGCAAAAGAACTTCTTCAAGCTGCTGCTTTACATCTGTCTGTTTCCGCAGCTTATCGCGGGACCTATCGTGCGTTACAGCACTATCGCCGAGGAAATTGACAACCGTCATACCTCAATCGCGGATCTGAGCGAGGGACTGACGCGGTTTGTGGTGGGTCTCGCGAAAAAGGTAGTTCTGGCGGATCAATTGCTGCGTATCGTCAACGACTTTCTGGACGGCAAAGTCGGCGGACTTACTGTCGCGGGCACGTGGTACGGAATCATTCTCTACTCGTTATACGTATATTTCGACTTTTCGGGATATTCCGATATGGCGATCGGTATGGGCAGAATGTTCGGTTTTCATTTTAACGAGAACTTCAATCACCCGTATCTCTGCAAGGATATTCAGGAATTCTGGCAAAGGTGGCATATCTCGCTGGGGTCTTTTTTCCGCGACTATCTGATGCCTGTGACGTTCTTCGGGAGACGCAACAAATACTTAAGCCTGCTGTTGGTATGGTTCTGCACGGGAATCTGGCACGGAGCTTCGTGGAATTATGTCATCTGGGGACTGTATTACGGAGCGTTTATTATGATGGAGAATGCTCTCGGCAAGAAACGCATAAACAAAATTCCGATCGCGATACGGCATATTTACAGCAAGCTTGTAATCATTGTCGGATTCGGAATCTTCTACTTTGAGGACTTCGGGGAATTGGGACTGTTTTTCCGCAACCTTACTCCCGCAAATCCGAACGGCTGGGGAAGCGTGGTAGAGGTGATTTCGCTGTGCAACAATCTGTGGCTTATTATTGCGGCAATAATCTGTACATTCCCGATTATGGGTGCTATGAAAAAGCTCGCGGCGCGCTCGGAAGGCTGGGATACGGCAGTTTCCGTATCAAGGACTGTCGTCTGCGCGGGACTGTTGCTATTAAGCAGTGTGCTATTGGTTGACGCGACTTCTAACGCGTTCCTGTATTGGAGGTTCTGATAAACGTTTTAACCATACAGCGAAAACGCAAGATTTACATTGCTCGTATTATTGGGAATAACAGCCCGTTTCACGGGCATTGGAGGTTCTGAGATGGAAAAGGAATCCAAAATAGACAAACGCAAAAAGATTCTTGTAACTGTGAACGCGGCGGTGATTCTTGTTATAATGGGTGGAATCGCGTTATTTATGACATTTGCGGAGCGTTCCACGGTTTCAAACGAGGAAAGACGCGATCTTGCCGAATGTCCCGAATTTACGTGGGAAAGCTACTTTAAGGGCGATTTCACAAGTGATTTCGCGGAATTTTACAACGATACCGTTCCAATGAGAAGTACCTTCACATCGTTTATTTCGGCGTTCAGGGCTCATCTGGGTGTGGAGTATGACGGCGGTGTATATATTCATGGTGGAATTCCCGATATTGAAAGCCGCCCCGAAAAGCCCGATAATTCTTCCCAATCCTCTAAAAAGCCTGTTGTTGTCGTAATTCCCGACTCGTCTGACAACTCATCAAGCGGCTCTGCAAACAGTGAGAGCGCCGACACAACAAGTTCCTCGGAGAAACAACCCAACGAGCTTAATCCCACTGAGGGTGAGATGTCGGGGACGGTCTTTGTTCTCGGAGACGGACGCGGACTGGTGATGTTCTACGGAAACTACTCTGCGGGAGAGAGTTACGCCAAGACGCTTAACGAATATAAACAACAATTGGGAGAAAATGTGAATGTTTATTCAATGACTGTTCCCACATCAACATCGTTCTATCTGCCCGAAAAATACTCGAATCTGACATCAAGCGAGAAAGAACACATCGGCTATATAAACGACCGGCTTGACGGAGTGATTTCCGTGGACGCGTATTCTGCAATCGCGGAACACACCGACAAGGAAATTTACCTGCGTACAGACAATCACTGGCAGTCTTTGGGAGCATACTACGCGGCGGAGGAGTTCGCGAAAACCGCTGAGGTGGACTTTCCGAGGCTGAACGAGGATAATTACGAATACATATCGCGCGACGGATATGTTGGAACGCTTTACGGATACAGCAACAAGGATAAGCGGATAAAGGACAATCCTGAAACATTTACCTACTATAAGCCGAAAACCGAATACATGTGCGCGTATTACGACCACGCGCTGAACTATCAATACACGGGGGCTATGATGCTGAATATCGACAATATACCCGTGAATAGCTGGTATATTGTGAATATGTGCGGGGATAATTACACGGTCAATATCAACACCGCCTGCAAAAACGGACGCAGACTGCTGATAATCAAGGACAGCTACGGCGACGCTCTCCCCGCGTTCCTAACCTCCTCTTTTGAGGAAATTTGGGTAGTGGATATGCGGTACTTTGAAAAGAGCGTTACGGAGCTTGCCAAAAACGAGGGGATAACCGATGTGCTGTTCACAATGAACATTGGAAGTGCGGCAGGCTCGGCACAAAAAAATCTCGCGAACATTATGTAAAAAATTTTATTAAAATATAAAATAAGGGGAAAGCAATATGAAAAAATCAATTTTAATTCCAATGGCAATGGCACTTCTGATGTCAATGACGGCTTGTAACGGCACGGACGCGAAAAGCTCCGATT
>CAYZQU010000133.1:3097-5507 GCA_964480645.1 uncultured Ruminococcus sp.
GGACTGATTTCAACTCCGTCCGGCGATACTTCCACGGACAACCAAAGCAGTCAGAACACTCAAAACAGTTCAAACGACTTACAAACCGAGAGTACAACTTCCGAACAAGAACCGCCAACTCCCGATGTACACGGAGACGGAGAAATGTCGGGGAGTGTGTTCGTGCTTGACAATGGTATGGGAATTGACCTGTACGGCGGCGGTTACAACCGTGGTGCGAATTACGCGAAGTCGCTCAATGAGATTAAAACCCGTGTCGGAGAAAATGTCAACATTTTCTCTATGGTAGCTCCTACTTCGGGATCGTTTTATCTTCCCGAAAAGTACAAAAACCTTATGGCAAGCGAATGGGATAATATCGAAAATATCAACGAAAATCTGGATGGTGTGATTCCCGTGGACGCGTACACCGCGCTTTCAAAGCACGTGGACGAACATATTTATCTCTCTACCGACCACCATTGGTCGCCGCTGGGAGCGTTCTACGCGGCGGAGGAGTTTGCAAAGACCGCGATTACGGATTTCGCGCCGATTTCCGATTATGAGGTTCAGTCGCGCGACGGATATGTCGGGACGCTTTACGGTTGGAGCGATAAGGATAAACGAATCAAGGACAATCCCGAAACGTTCACTATTTATATTCCAAAGAACGATTTTTCCACCGAGCATTATGCCGCCGATATGACAAACAAGGAGCAGAGCTATCTGTTCGACAATCTTCAGCTGGTTGATTTGGATCAATGCTATCTGGTGTTCCACGTGGACGACGGAGGAATTACGCACGTCACCACCGACAAGAAAAATCGCCGCAAGCTGCTTGTGGTAAAGGACAGCTACGCGAACGCGCTTGTTCCCTGTCTTACAAACTCTTTTGAGGAAATCTGGGCGGTGGATATGCGCACGTTCCAACTGAGCATTTCGCAGTTTGTCAAGGAACACGGAATTACGGACGTGCTGTTCTGTATGAATACGTTCAGTGCGACAGGCGATAACCAGTACAAATTGGAGGGCATTCTGTAATGCTTAAGGAATTGGAATTCCCGTTTGACAATGACGAGATAATGCGTTCTAAGCGCAAGCTGCTGCGTATTCTCAAGGAACGTGAAAACGGAATCCCGCTGAGAATCGCGGTTCTGGGCGGGTCTACGACTTCGGATATTGTCAAGGTGACAGAGCTGTTTTTGCGCGACAGGGGAATTATTCCCGCGTTTTATGAATCGGAATACGCGCAATATCAACAGGACGCGCTGTTCGGGAATCCCGTGCTGGACGCATTTAAGCCCGAAATCGTGTTTATTCACACCACCTCGCGCAATATTGAGGAGTTCCCGGAAATAAACGAGAATCCCGAATCAGTCAACGAGAAACTCAAACGTGAATCCGAGCGTTTTGAAAACATTTGGAAATCCATTTCGGAGCGTTACGGGTGCGTGATCATTCAGAATAACTTCGAGCTTCCGAGTGAGCGTCTTATGGGAAACCGCGAGACTTCATACGGGCGAATCAACTTTATTTCGCGGCTTAACGCGCGGATTTACGAATACGCGCGAAATCATAAAAGTTTTTACGTGAATGATTTGAATTATCTGGCGGCGAGATACGGGTTGGAGCGTTGGCACGAGGAGCGGCACTGGCATCTCTATAAGTACGTGATGAGCGTTTCGGCGATTCCGGATGTGGCATACAGCGTTTCCTCGATTATCTGCTCGGTGATGGGACGCAATAAAAAGGTTCTCGCGCTTGATTTGGATAATACGCTGTGGGGCGGAGTAATCGGGGACGATGGGGTTTCCGGAATCGAAATCGGAAGCGAGACCTCCGAGGGACAGAGCTTTCTTGCGCTTCAGAAGTACATTAAGCGTATGAAGGATTTGGGAATTCTGCTGACGGTGTGCTCCAAGAATGACCCGGAAAACGCGCTGGAGGGTCTGAATCATCCGGACGGGGTTCTGAAGCCCGATGATTTTGTATGCATTAAGGCGAATTGGGACGAAAAATGGCGAAATCTGGAGGAAACGGCGCGGGAGTTGAATCTTTTGCCGGAGAGCATAGTGTTCGTGGACGACAACCCCGCAGAACGTGAGATTGTACGCGCGCAGCTGCCTGAGGTTACGGTCTTGGATTTTGACGGTCCGGAAGACTGTTTGCGAGTGTTGGATGGGTGCGGGCTATTTGAAGTAACGACGCTCTCCGAGGACGATGCTCTCCGTGGGGAGATGTACCGCGCGAATGTTCAGAGAGAGGAACAGAGCAAGCGTTTCGAGAGCTATGACGACTTTCTTGAGTCTTTGGAAATGCGCGCGGAAATCGGTGATTTTGAGCCGATTCATATTCCGAGGATAACTCAGCTTACCAACAAGAGCAACCAATTCAACGTGACGACAAAACGCTACACTCTCGCCGAAATGGA
>CAYZQU010000134.1:0-5477 GCA_964480645.1 uncultured Ruminococcus sp.
GAAATGGATTACATCGCTTGACCGCGAGCATTGGCTCAAAAAGAGCGTTTTCGGCTGCATTAAGGAGCAGGCGGCGAACATCAAAGGTATCAACGACATTAAAACCGCCGCGAACGCGATTTGCGACTGCGAATATGTAAAGCGCGCCATTGCTGAGGACTTGGATCTGGGCACAGGCAGTGGGGTTATCGACATTACGCTCCAAAACGAGCTGTTCTATAAGATTCTTGGAGAGGCTACCGGTCTGGAGCTTGACAGCGAGAACGACCTTATGCCGTGCATGATAGAGCTTGCGAATATCAAACGCAAATACGAACGCGTGAAAAACGCTCTGGAAGAAGTCGAGGCAACGGGTTACGGAATCGTACTTCCGCAGATGGACGAACTGACGCTTGAAGAACCTGAAATCATCAAGCAGGGCGGAAAATACGGTGTTCGGCTGAAAGCGTCCGCTCCGTCAATCCACATGATGAGCGCGAACATCACCACCGAAATTAACCCGATTGTAGGTACGGAGAAACAATCCGAGGAGTTGATTTCTTATCTTCTTAACGATTTTGAGGAGAATCCCACCAAAATCTGGGAGAGCAATATTTTCGGAAAATCCCTTTCGGATTTGGTAAATGAGGGTCTGCACAACAAACTGAACCGAATGCCAGTAGACGCTCGACTGAAGCTCCAGGAGACGATTCAGCGCATTATCAACGATGGCTGCGGCGGACTTATCTGCATTATACTGTAACCATCAAGTGTACATTTTATCTTTATGGTAGGTAACATTGGAGTAAAAAGGTTAATCCTCCTTAATATAGATTTCGCCGGGGCTTGCGCTCCGGCGTTTTTTTATGAATCAAAAACAAACGGAATCCCCCGCTCAATTTACGCGGGATTTCCGAAACTTTGAAGTTATTATATGGAAAATCCGTGCCAATGCCGTCAATACGCAGATCCCAATGAAAATCTCAATCGGAAACAGCATAAGCGCGCTTTGAGGAATCAACATTGCCAAGATTGCGATTGCTCCCGCAGGAGGAATATACATTTTCATGCCGCGCATCGTCCTCAACAATTAATAGCTGTTCCATCGGTTTTCTCCCGTCAAATTATTTGAAGCCCAAACCCGTTTTCACGCGCGTATTTTTCCGCCGCCGAGCCGCTTTCCGTGAGGATTGTGAAGTCGGAAACCCGTTCTAATTGCCAATCGGAGTTCATAATATAGCCAAAGGCGTGATTGCCGATTTCCGTGACGGTTTCGGGAATGTAGACGGATTTCAGTTTCGGACACTCGTCGAACGCATATTGACGGATTTCCTTAACGGAATTCGGGATAACGACTCTTTCAAGCTTGGGACAGCGATAAAACGCGCAGTCCATTATCACCTCGATGTTCTCGCCAATCTCAATCTCGCGGAGCTTTTCGCTGCGGCAAAAGCACTCGGAAGCAATCAGCGTGATTTTTCTGCCCTCGTACTCGGACGGCATTTTCAGACGCTCCGAATCCATATCCTTGTTTTTAAGCGCCGCGTTTGCGAGACACACGACCTCGTTTGAACGATTTTCGAGCCACGGAGTGCTCTCGAAAATACCCGAGCCGACACATTCGAAAGTGCAGTTTGCCGTGATTTTCTCGATTTCTGTGCGGGCGAACGCTAAATGACCGATATCACGCAGCTCATCGTTCAGAATCAGTTCTGTGATTGGGTAGGGGTCGCTTTCATCGTGGCAATCCGTGCCGAAAGCCAAACGCGCGATTTTCTCCGTACCCTTTTGAAGCCTCAGCACGGTAGTGGACGGCTCCCGAACATAACCCAGTGCCCAGCCGTCTTTGTAAAGCACTTCGGTTGGGCTTTCCTCCTCGAATGGCGTTCTTGACAGGATTGACGCGGATACCACGGTCTTTGGCGGAATCGTGATGTCGCGGAGTTTTTCGCACAAGAAAAACGCGTGGAAATCTATATACTTTAAGCCCTGCGGCAAAACGATTTTCCGGAGATTTTCACATCCATAAAACGCGCTCGCACCGATAACCTCCGTTGTTTCGGGGAGCGTAACTTCTCTTAATGACCGGCAGTAGTAAAAAGCCATTTTGCCGATTTCTTTCAGGTTCTTGGGAAACGCTATCTGTGTAATCCCCCCAAATTCCGCAAAGGCGTTTCTACCGATTTTCGTTATGTAATTGCAGATTCTCACACGGCGGACTTCCCACTTATTAAACGTTTGCTCGCCGAAATAATTTTCATCATCGGGCATTTCGCCCTCGCCGTAAATGCTCATTATGCCGTCCTTGTCGAGCGTCCATGTGAAGCCTTTTCCGTAACTTCCAATCTTGAGACCTTGCCGTTTAAGCCCCTCAAATTCGGGCGGGCAAACGTATTTTATCGGGGTTTCCTCGTTGAATTTTTGCAGCTCCGCGCCGCTCATTTCCGTGACTTTCGGCGCGGAAATCTCAGTTAAATTTCGACACCCCGAAAACGCGCCGCGCTCGATAACTTCAATATTTTCCGTCCGTTTGACGGTTTTCAGCGCGGGACAATCCGCGAAAGCTCCCGTGCGGATTTCTTTAATCTTGCCCCGCAAGTCGACCGTTTCGAGATTCGGGCAGTCTTTGAACGCATTCCGACTGATTGTTCCATCCGAAATGGAAACATATTCGACATTGACCACTTTGATTTTGTCGCGGAATGTATACCACGGCGGATTTTCGCCATCGGGAAAATCGCACATTCTGTGAGAAATGTAAATGGTTCCGTCCCAAAAGTTCCAACCGCCGCCAATACCTCCGCTAATATCCATATTTAAGACAGATTTGTTGAATGCGAAACTGGAAACGTTTTGTATACTCGCGGGCAAATTAACGCGCGTAATGCCCGTCACATCAAACGCGCCGCGCGCTATTCCGAGCGTGCCGTCCCTTACCGTAAATTCCTCGCCGCCCGTGTATTCGCCCTTGAATCCGTAGAACACTTTGCCGATATAAATCCCGCCGTCGGGCTGAGATTTGTACCACGCCGAATCCTCTAGCGACCTGTCCTCAACGAACACCACGGAATCGGGAACAGTAATTTCCGCGAGATTTTCGCACCCACGAAAATCGCAGAAATCGTAAATCAGCGTGTCGGGGAACTCCACGCTGACCAGCGCGGGGTAATTTATCAGCTCAGCGCTGATATTCGTTACGCCGTCTTCCACCTTGAATTTGCGGACTTTATCGGCGTATTCTCCCCACGGGTTTCGGGAAAAGTGTACTTCCCCCTCGCCGCGAACGGTGAGCGTTCCGTCACTGTCAACCTCCCATGTAAAACCCTTGTAATTTCCCTCGGCAATAATCATAACTTATCCTTTCCCAAAACGTAAATCCATAGTTTAATCATATCGCGTCTGTCTTTATTATAACTCTTTCGGGCGAACTTGTCAAGTATTAAAATTCCCAAGGCTGTTGTTTTGGGGGATTTCGGACAAGAGTATGAAAAAGATAATCTGTTGACGGGTTATCGCCATCCGCGGCTGACGCGTTATCGCGATACACCAGCGCGTAGGTCGAAAACCTATCGGTTTCAATGGTTACGGTGTTTGCGTCATTGTCAAGATCGGGGAGCAGCACTGTCTCGCCGTCGTGAACGCGGAGCACCGCAAACGTCCTGCCCGCCATGAGAAGCCTCTCGGGCACTCTTAATTTTAAATGCTGTTGGTCTGGGGCATTAATCACGTCCGAGATTCGCGTTTCGCGCGTGTAAGATTCGCTCATAGCCATGGATTCGTTCACTTCCTCCACGGTAGATTCGGGCGGAATACTTGGTCTCCGTACTTGGAGATGAAATTTCCTCGAAATTGCAGTCCTCCGCGAAAATAACCATAATCAAAGCTAATAAAATAACAATTTTCTTCATTTTATACGTCCCTTCCCAAGTCTATTATAAACGAAAAAGACCTCCGGAGGAAGTCTTTTTTTGGTTCATTAGGTTTATAGTAATTCTCGTCAACAATCTCTACAATGACCGCATGGAATGTTGCAGTTCAGGATTTCTGTTATCCCTCGCCAATTCTCGGCATAAGGTTAAACCGAATCCATCTCATCACGGTTTTCCACATTGTCCGGTTCGGCAAGTCTGAACATTATCATAGTATCAATTTTTATCTCCGACAGGTCGCACGTTTCATATCCACGCGTCTGCGGAATTATTCCAAGCGTATTAATTGCGCGGCGGATTCGCGTTAGAAGTTGCTCGCTTCTGCGCTGATAGCCAAAGTTTGACAGCAGCGTGGACATTTTAATTTTACAGTAATCCGCTGTATACAGCAGACGCAGTTTTATCAGCTTGAAGTATGCGCCAAAATAGTCAGGGTCGGATATGACCTCGTTTGAGCTGCCGTTCACCTCGTCCATTATCATTTGCGCTTCGTTAAGATCTTCGTAAGCTGTATCATACCTTATTAGAAAATCGTTGACAGCTCTCCGAAATAGCGTAAAATCCTCGCGAAACGGGTAAACGATCTCGGCGTTGTGTTTGTCAAACAAATCGGAAATAACCTCCGCTTTTCTGTCGTGCGACAAGTCCTCAATATTGATAAATATTGCCAGATCGTGCGGTGTAAATAAGTATTTTGTATAGGTCATTCCTTATCGCTCTTCTCTCCGTTACATCTTCTGCAAAGCACTTGCAAATTATCGGAAACAGTAAGTCCGCCCTTTGACATCGGCTTAATATGGTCTATCTGCAGCAAGCGGCGATTGGGAAATTCTTTGCCGCAGCAAGCGCAAACATAGTTTCCGTTTGCGTTCTTGGCAGCTGCGAAAATATTTTCACGAAGCGGAACACCATATTCGGGGTACTTTTCAATAAGCACTCCCAGCGGATACTTTTCAACCTCTCTTTTTTCTGCTTCGCTTTGAGGAATCGAAGAAGCGGTTTGTATATACCCATCAAGTCTGTCCACCTCAATTTGGACTTGCTTCTTAAAGAACAGGAGTGACGAGTAGTATATTCTAAGGATGTCTTCCTCGTCCCATATTTTTTGAATATATGCGACTTCTTCGGAGTGGCGCATATCCGCTTCTCGAATTTTCTTAGCAACAACAGCCGCGTCAAGTTTGTTTCTGTCAATATCCGAGAGAGGAATAAACCGCGGCACAGTTACCTTTTCGGCATAAAATTGCAGTAACAGACTTATATCCTTTGCGCTGAACGGAGGTATCATATCATCGCTGATAAAATAATAATCCTTGCAATAATTTATCATCGAATCCAATATGTCTTCGGGTATTTCCTCGCTGTCAGCATCAAATGTCTTGAATATATTGGGCAGGTCTGCAATCAAGTTTTTGTAGATTTCATCGTTGGAATTGTAAACAAGTATCTGATGACTGCCTTGAAACGTTTCAAAAAGATACATACCAAGCGGTATTCGCTCAATCGACGGAATACTGTCGAACAGAGTCGTGTCAACGTTGTCATCTGCCATTCTAGCGAATTCCTCAA
>CAYZQU010000135.1:0-5385 GCA_964480645.1 uncultured Ruminococcus sp.
AATATGTTCTTTGAAAAGTCGAATATCCTCAATATCCGCGCCTGCCGTTCCGAATCCCGTTGAAGTCTTGATAAAGTCTGCGTTTGCGCTTGTAACGCATTTGCACAACTCGATTTTCTCACGCTCTGTAAGGTAACACGTTTCGATAATCACCTTAAGTATTTTATCTCCGCAAGTGCTTTTCACCTGTGATATTTCGTTTTGAACATAATCAAATTTTCCGTCCTTTACCCAACCGAGATTCACCACCATATCTATTTCGGACGCGCCGTTTTGAATCGCATTTTGAGCCTCGAAGCACTTGACCTCCGTGGTGGAATATCCGAGCGGAAAACCGATAACCGTGCAGATGTTCAAACTCGGGAACTTCCCGTGCGCAAATTTCACATAGCTCTGAGGAATACAAACACTTGCCGTGCCGTACTTGACAGCTTCCGCGCAAAGCTCCGAAATCTGTTCCTCGGTTGCGGTAGCTTTTAACAGGGTGTGATCTATATGCGGGAAAATTTCGTTATTGTTCATTATAAAACTCTCTTTCTGAGCAATGAATGCGGAGGAACGACAATATCCGATTGAATTGTAAGCTTCATCATTGCGTGACGCGCCGTATCGATTTCCTCGCCGTCTTCGTTAAACATTTTTGTTGGCGAAAACGGAATCGGCGCGGTATGCGGCGCTAAAATCTCCAACTCGTCCGAGAGTGTGAAATGATTACGCTGAGTTAAAGTCATAACGCCGTTTTCACAACTGTCAACTGTTCCCACAAAATCGTAATCGCGGATATAGCTGCTGTCGCTGAAATACTGTCCGCCATTTGTTATTTCATTCGGGTTTTGTGATTCACTTCCATCATTTGGATGCCCATAGAAAAAGCCTGTGCAATACGGACGATGGCTGATTTTATTCACCTCGTTGATTACCCACTTCGGAGGTGTTTCACCGTTTAACGCGCAATCCAGCGCGGTTCTGTATGCGTTGGTGGTAAGCGCGGTATAATACGCGGATTTAGCCCTGCCCTCGATTTTAAGGCTGTAAATGCCCGCGTCAAGGAGGTCGTACAAATGTTCTATCATACACATATCACGTGCGTTGAGAATAAACGTTCCGCGCTCGTCCTCAAACACCTTGTAAAACTGATTCGGACGTTTTTCCTCCATAAGGTAGTATCCCCAGCGGCAAGGCTGCGCGCACTCACCGCGATTGGCACTTCTTCCCGTCAGATACTCGGAAATCAAGCACCGACCCGAAAAGCTGACGCACATCGCCCCGTGAACGAATACCTCAATCTCCATATCCTGAGGGATTCTCTCGCGGATTATCTTGATGTCCTCAAGGTTCACTTCTCGCGCCAGAACAGCGCGCTTTACTCCCATTTTATACAATTCACAAGCAGTTCGGTAATTAACAATTCCCGTCTGTGTGGAAGCGTGGATTTCCAGACCCGGCGCGTACTCCCGAATCATCGAAATTACGCCTATGTCCGCTGCTATAACAGCGTCCGCACCCGAGTTTTTCACCATCGAAATAAACTCCGGAAATTTGTCTGTCTCCTCGTTCAGAGGAACAGTGTTACAGGTCACATAAACCTTAACAGAGTGCGAATGGGCATTTTGAACGGCTTTGCACAAGCCCTCTTCATCAAAATTCTTCGCGCCCGCACGCATTCCGTAGGACTTTCCGGCGAGATAAACCGCGTCTGCGCCGAAATCCAACGCCGATTGCAAGCTCTCGGCGTCACCCGCCGGAGCGAGCAGCTCGGCTCTTTTCATCGTGTTCATTCCTCTTCTCCCGCGTGTAACGCCGCGTCCTTCTCGTTCTGCTCATGCTCCTCAAGAGTACGCGCCCAATAGAACACACCGTCATCGCTTGCGCAGAAATAGTAGTAATTGGTCTGCGACGGGTAGAGAGCGGCATTTATCGCCATTAGTCCGGGATTGCAAATCGGTCCGGGCGGCAGACCCTCCGCATTATAGGTATCATAAGCGTTCTTGATAGCCTGAGCCTTCTCGGTACTCAGCGACTTGGTATTTGGCTCAATAACCCGACTGATATAGGTATCCGTAGTATTGGACTGAAGCAGCGGATAATTTTCGGGATCATTCAAACGATTGTGGAACACGGACGAAATATTCGCCATATTTTCCTCATTGGTACCTTCCCACTCAATCAGCGAAGCGAGCGTGATAACCTCGTCAAGCGTCATATCAAGTTCTTCCATACGCTTCTTCATATCCTTGGTAATCTTGTCTTCAAAATTATCATACATCTTCTCAACAATAGTCATTGCGTAATCAGAAGTATCAAAATTGGAATTGCGTTTAAGGTCGTCATTGACATAGAATTGATAGGTGTCTGGGAAAATATATCCCTCTAAGGCATAAAGCCGGTTGGGGTTTGTCGGAATACCCTCCTCAAAGTCGTATTTATTGATCTTGTCCTTATAGCACTTCACAAAATCTACAGCGCGGCACACCATATTATCTTCAAGGATTTCGCCGATTTCGGAAGCCGTCAGTCCTTCGGGAATGACAACATCCACAGTTTCGGTGTATTCCATACGAGTTCCCAGTGCATTAATAATGCTTCCGTAACTCATATTGGAGCTAACTATATGAATTCCCTCACGAAACGAATTTTCGTTTTTAGAGAGCTTCAGATATGTCTTAAACAGCCACGGAGATTCAATAACCCCATTACTGTGGAGTGTGTCGGCGATTAACGCGGGAGTCATATCATCAGAAATGGTAATTTCTACCTTATTGTTTGACTTAGACATTCCCGTAAAATCACGGATTCCATTAATTACATTTATTGCCAGAGCTACTCCAATTCCGATCGCTGCCACTGATATAACCGACCCCAAAAAAATCTGTCCCATTGTTCGGGTGTGATTGGTCTGTTTTTTCTTTTTTTTGCGTTTCTTTACGGGATTCGCGGAAGATGGGCGATTCTGCTGTACCAGCACACCTTTCCTCAGTGAATCCATACGCATCGTTTTTTCCAGATTATCTGCGGAATTGTTCTCAATAAACTCATCTCTTGATGTAATCACGCGCGATTCGTCTACGGAATCCGATGAAAGCGGAACACTGTTCATTTCCTGTGTTTTTTCAAATTCATCTGTTTCGGTGTCCCAATCGGGATATTTGTTTTCATTGTCCATAATTTTCCTCCGTCAAATCGGATTTCTGTTAAATAATGTCAAATTAGCCTTTATATCATGCAATTCACGCGGAACATCTCTCCTGAATGATTCATAGCACAAAATAACGCTTGTTCCGTGAAAATCGCTCAAAAATCTGTCATAATACCCGCGTCCATAACCCAGTCGAAAACCGTTACCGTCCGCGCACAACGCGGGAACTACACATAATGTGCATTCGTTTGCAACGGCAATCAGGTCACGTTTCGGCTCAAGTATCCCGAACCTACCCGTATTCAGATCCTCAAAACGACTTATGTAGTAAAACGTAAGCTCTGTATCGCCGCTTACGGGAGTCGCAACCGGTATTCCGCGTTCCAGACAGTACGCAATAAGTCTATGCGTATCCACCTCGATTTCAGTGGAAACATACGTAAAAACCGCTTCGGCACTGTCCAGATACGGCTTAAGCTGCTCAAAAATGTCCAAATCCCACATGGATTTCGCATTGACATCCATTGCCTTGCGTAAGGCAATCAATTCACCACGCAGGGCGGATTTCAATTCGCGCATTGAATTGCCGCTCGAACGCTGTCGGATTCTTCCTTGCCTTTAAGAACCCTCACAAGCTCCAGACCGAACTCAACAGCCATTCCCGCACCTGCGGCAGTGGTGAAAATTCCATCTGTAACCACTTTCTTATCGGAGAGCTTTGCGCCTGTAAGGAACTTCTCAAATCCCGGGAAGCAAATTGCCTCCTTGCCGGACAGCAAGCCTTTCTTACCAAGGATTGACGGCGCGGCGCATATCGCCCCGATCGGAATATTATGCTCCACGCAGTAATCAATCGCGCTCTGAACCACAGGATTCGCCTCAAGATTCAGTGTTCCGGGCATTCCGCCGGGCAGCACGATAAGCTGAAGACGTTCGTCAATCTCCACTTGCATATCGGTAATGTCGCACAATACGGGCACTCCGTGGGAGCTTTTAACACCATCATTCTTAATTCCCACGGTCACGACGTCCAGTCCCGCGCGCCGCATCATATCAATAGGCGCGATTGCCTCGGTTTCTTCAAATCCGTCTGCCAGAAATACGTAAATCATAATTTACCTCCAAAAGTTAAATCGTACTTTTCCTCAAGAAACACGGGGTGATAAGACATCTTCGCCTTACGCAGATTCTCCGAACCCGTATCCTCCTCTCGGTTTATATACTTGTATTTTCCCTCCAAGGACTTAACAAATTCACGGTTTATCGCCGCATAAGTCCCCTGAAAGTCGCGTAATGCTTTCTCAACGTGTACCACAAAGCAATCCGATGAGGACGGCTCTCCGAACGTATAGGCATTTACCTCGCCGTTCACACGAATTACTCCGCCAATATACCCAAGCTTCTCAAAATTCTTCAGCGAACAAGCCGCCACCTGAAGTTCTTCGCATTTATCCTTTACATCACTCGGGTTACTGTAATCAATACTTTGCTCCGCCCATTTGTTATTCATCTCAAGACATTCGCTTATGTTGTCGGTAGAGAGCGACTCAAAGCTCCAGTTGTTTTCATAGAATCGACTTAAATGGTTGCGTTTTGAATGATATTTTCTTCCGCTAAGATTTACCAAATCCTCAGCCAAATAAACATAATCGCACAAATCGCGGTTTAATTCGGAGGTAACCTCAGGAAAAAGTCCAACAACTTTCCGCATGATTTCCGCGTTCGCGGAAATTCGTAGTGGGATTCCTAATTCAGAGGAATACTCCAAGAGTAAACCCACGGCTTTTTGTATACTTCCGCTTCCCGCAGGATATATAAATCCGACTGAATCACCCTCGCCGCGTTTCAAAAAATAAAAATCATCGGTAAAGCAAACCTCGACATTGAATTCTTCGCTCCACGAAAAATTATTTCCAAACGTATACTCGCAGCCGCGAAAATCTGAACGGCACAACAGCTCGTCCGCGCGGGATTTGTCACTCAATTTGATTTTACGAAATTCCAACTCAGCCATTATAAAAACAACACCTTCAAAATGGAACAAATTTGTATGTAGATATCCTCAATCGGAAGCGGAAGCCCATCTGCGGCGCACTCGATAACATTCCAGCCACACCTCTGCGCCAAAATAAGCGCGTTGGAGCGGCACGCCTGCAAAAACCGCACATCGCGCTCGTGAATATCCTTTTTTTTCTCATCGCCCAAATACCGCTCCAAAAGCAGTTTCTGTGATACCTCAATCGGCATAT
>CAYZQU010000136.1:0-2058 GCA_964480645.1 uncultured Ruminococcus sp.
GGAGTCGGAATGGCTTGACGATTACGCAATATTTACTGCGTTGAAACGTCAATTCGGCGGTACACCGTGGACAGAATGGGAAACCGAAATAAAGTTCAGAAAGCCTTCTGCAATGAAAAAATATCGTGAGGAACTGAAGGACGAAATCCGATTTGTGAAGTGGTGTCAATACATCTTTTTCCGCCAGTGGAATCGCTTTCGCGGAGTCTGCCGCAGTAAGGGAATACAGATTATCGGCGATATTCCGATTTATGTCGCGCCCGACAGCGCGGACGTGTGGGCGAATCCACAGTTGTTTGAGCTTGATGAAAAGCTTGTGTTCAAGCGGGTTGCGGGAGTTCCGCCCGATTATTTCTCAAAATCGGGGCAATTGTGGGGAAATCCGCTCTACAATTGGGACAAGATGAGGGAATCCAATTATGATTGGTGGGTCAAACGAATCCGAAAATCGGCGCTGATGTTTGACGTGGTGCGGATTGACCATTTTCGCGCGTTTGATTCGTATTATGCGATTCCGTATGGAAATAAAACCGCCGAACAGGGCACTTGGGAAAAAGGTCCGGGAATGGCTTTGTGGAGCGAAATAAAGCGTCAGGTGACTAATGTTCGCATAATCGCCGAGGATTTGGGAGAGGTGTTTGACAGCGTGCGAAAGCTCCTTGCGGACACGGGATTTCCGGGAATGCGCGTTTTGCAGTTCGGGTTCAACATTGACCGCCGCGATAATGATCAGCTTCCGCATAATTATCCGCGCAATTCCGTGTGCTATACCGGCACGCACGACAACGCCACCATCACGCAATGGTATGACGAGGCGGAGTCCGAATCGAAGCGTATGGCGCGCTGCTACCTTAACAAGGGGCGTCTGGAACGGTTTTACCGCGCGGCTGTGCGCGGCGCGTACTCGTCGCCGTCAATGCTTGTTATTATCCCGATTCAGGACGCTTTGGGACTGCGCGCGGATTCACGTATGAATATCCCCGGAACGCCGAGCGGCAACTGGACATGGAGGCTGCAAAAGCATATTTTGAAGTCAAAAAACGCCGCGTGGCTTAAATCACTCGCGGAGGATTATTTGCGATGAACCCGGTTTATGAGAGTCTACACGGTGAATTTGCAAGTTCGATTCACAGAAAATTCATAAAGGCGGTTGACGAGTATCGAATGTTCGCTCCCGGAGACAGAGTTTGCGTGTGTATTTCGGGCGGCAAGGATTCTATGCTGATGGGTGTCCTCTTTCGGGAATATGAGCGGCACGGACGGATTCCGATAACCGTAAAATATCTTGTTATGAACCCGGGATATTCGGACGAAAACTTCACTCTGATAAAGGAAAATGCCGCGCAATTGGAACTGCCGATTGCAAGTTTTAATACCGAGATATTCAAAAATACCGAGAAAAGTGATAATCCATGTTTTTTGTGCGCGAAAATGCGCCGAGGGCATTTGTATTACAAGGCGCGGGAGCTTGGGTGCAATAAAATCGCGCTGGGACATCATTTCGACGACGTTATTGAGAGTATTCTGATGGGAATGATTTACGGCGGACAGGTTCAGACGATGTTGCCGCGAGTGAAATCCGCGAATTTTGAGGGTATGGAGCTTATCAGACCGCTCTACTACGTTCGTGAGCGGGATATTTGCGCGTGGCGGGATTCTAATGGGCTGAGTTTTTTGAACTGCGCGTGTAGGGTGACGACGCGCGAGGACGGCTCAAAGCGAAAGCTTATAAAGCAACTGATAGCACGGCTTCGCGAGGATAATCCCCAAATCGAGCAAAACATCTTCCGCAGTGTTTGTAATGTGCGCTTGGATCGTTTGATGTCGTACAAAATCGATGGTGAGACACACAATTTTATGGAAAATTTTGGAGAAAAATGAATGAACAAGATTGAAAACTTGCAAAATCTGATGAGAAAACGCGGAATTGACGCTTATATTGTGCCTACCGAGGATTTTCATGGTTCTGAGTATGTGGGGGCGCATTTCAAGCTTAGGGAGTACCTCAGCGGATTTACAGGTTCTGCCGGAACAGCTGTGTTTACACAAAATGAGGCT
>CAYZQU010000136.1:2068-5364 GCA_964480645.1 uncultured Ruminococcus sp.
ACACTGTTGACCACGCTTGACAGCGCGTACCTCTGGACGGACGGCAGATACTTTATTCAAGCCGCGCGGGAGCTTTCCGGAAGTGGAATCGAGCTGATGAAATCGGGAGAGCGGGAAGTTCCCGAAATCACAAAATTTTTGCAGGATTCTCTCACGGAAAATTCAGTTCTGGGATTCGATGGGCGTGTCATCAGTGCGGATTTCGCGCTCCGTTTGCAAAAGGTGCTTACGACCGTAAAGTTCAAGTACGATGAAGATTTGGGCGGCGAAGTGTGGAAGAACCGCCCGCCGCTCTCGGCAAATCCCGTATACGCGCTTCCTGAGCGCGTTTGCGGACTTTCTCGCGCGGAAAAGTTATCTCAGATTCGCGCAAAAATCGCGGAACGTAATGGGGACTTTTTTGTTGTTTCGGCATTGGATGAAATCGCGTGGACGTTGAATCTGCGTGGTTCGGACGTGGATTTTAATCCCGTGTTTCTCGCGTTTATGATTGTGGGGCAGGAAAGTGCGCGGCTTTTCGCCGAGCGACGGATTTTCAGTGCGGAAATCCTGTCGGAGCTTGACGCGGACGGCGTTGAGGTGCTGCCTTACGGGGAATTTTACTCCGCGTGTTCGGAACTTCGAGGTGCTGTAATCGCGGATTTCAGAACATTGAATTATGCGGCGTACCGTTCTCTCGAAAAAGCGAAAATTTGCAAGTTTCCTTCGCCTATTATGCAAATGAAGGCTGTGAAAAATTCGGCAGAAATTTCCGCCGAAAAGTCCGCGCATATCAAGGACGGAATCGCCGTGACGCGGTTTATGAAGTGGCTTAAAACCGCTGTACAAAACGAAAAAATCACCGAAATCTCCGCCGCGGAGAAGCTTGAAGAATTCCGCAAAATGGGCGCGGATTACCTTGGGCAGAGCTTTGAGCCGATTATGGCGTTTGGAGAACACGGCGCGATTGTGCATTATTCCGCGACAAATGAAACAAACTCGCTGTTAGAGCCGCGCGGACTGCTGCTGTCCGACACGGGCGGGCATTACCTTGACGGGACGACCGACATTACGCGGACATTTGTTCTGGGGGCGCTTTCTGAGGAGGAAAAGCGCGCGTTTACATTGGTGATGGCATCGCATCTGGAACTGCTTCATGCGCGGTTTCCGAGTGGCGTGCGCGGTTCAACGCTTGACGGAATCGCGCGAAATCCGCTGTGGCGCGTGGGATTGGATTTCAACCACGGAACGGGTCACGGTGTTGGATTTCTGTTGAATGTTCACGAAGGACCGCAGCGCGTTTCGTGGCGCGCGCGGAATGATTCTCCTCTTGAGGCGGGAATGATTACCTCGGACGAGCCGGGTTTGTATCTCGAAAATCGTTTTGGAATACGGCACGAGAGCCTTTTGTTGTGCAAAAAATCCGAAATTTACGATGGATTTTTGGAGTTTGAGCCGCTGACCTGTGTTCCGTTCGACCGTGACGGAATTGAAAGTTCACTGCTGTCCGACTTGCAAAAATCGTGGTTTAATGAGTATCAGAAATGGGTGCTTGAAACTCTTGGTTCCCACTTGAATCCGGACGAAATACAGTGGTTGGAGGAAGCAACCAAGCCAATATAAAGACAGCACCGCGCTTTGTGCGGTGCTGCCTGAACTTTTTTATATGAGAATTTTCGCCGAATACGATTCCTTAAAGGAAACGGTCAAACGCAAATGACAATTCGCTATATTCTAATTTCACATACCGATTATCAATATTTTATATATCAAAATGCGCAAAATATTTACCGAATGTGGCAAAATGTTTGTGTTGAAACGTTGAAAATCCCCTTGAAATTGTGAAAAAAATGTGATATAATATTATTGTGTGTATTTTCCCGTGTGCTGAAATTGAGCAGCAAAGCGGGTTTACACCTTAAAATGCATTTAACCGGGAGGATTCGGATTATGAGAGATATTAAGGAATTGTACGATTTGTGGTTGGAAAAGGCGTTCGCTGACCCCGACCTTAAGACGGAACTGGAGAATGTTTCGGGAGACGATGAGGCTATCAAAGATCGCTTTTACCGCGACTTGGAATTCGGTACAGGCGGACTGCGTGGTGTAATCGGCGCGGGAACCAACCGTATGAACGTTTACACCGTAAAGCGCGCAACACAGGGCTTGGCAGAGTACGTTCTTGAGAGCGGTTCGCCGAAAAGCGTCGCGATTGCCTATGACAGCCGCATAAAGTCGGATTATTTCGCACGTTGTACTGCTGAGGTTCTTGCCGCTAACGGAATCAAGGTCTTTATTTATAAGGAACTGATGCCCACGCCAATGCTTTCATGGGCTGTTCGGAAGCTGAATTGCGGAGCGGGCGTAATGGTCACCGCGTCACATAATCCCGCGAAATACAACGGTTACAAGGCATACGGTCCTGACGGATGTCAATTGACGCTTGAAGCGGCAAATACCGTTTTGGATAAAATCAATAAAATTGATGTATTCGGTGGCGTAAAATCTGTGGATTTTGACAAGGCTGTATCCGATGGAATGGTATCCTATATTGAACAGCCCGTAATTGATGAATACATCGCAAAGGTTCGTGAACAGGCAATCCACGCAGATGTGGTTGCCAAATCGGGTCTGAAAGTGGTGTACACCCCGTTGAACGGTACGGGAAACAAGCCTGTGCGCCGAATCCTCGCGGAAATCGGCGTCAAGGACGTGGTGGTTGTGCCCGAGCAGGAGCTGCCCGATGGAAATTTCCCGACCTGTCCGTTCCCGAATCCCGAGATTCGCGAGGCTTTGAAATGCGGTCTGGAGCTGTGTGAGCGTGAAAAACCCGACCTGCTGCTCGCGACCGATCCCGACTGTGACCGCGTGGGAATCGCTGTTCCGGACGGAGATAAGTACGAGCTGTTCACCGGTAATGAAACAGGCGCGCTTTTGCTGGATTATATCTGCAAGGAGAGGATAAATTTGGGCAAAATGCCTAAAAATCCTGTTGCGATTAAGACAATTGTCACAAGCGATATTACCAAGGCAATTTGCGCGAAGTACGGTGTAGAATTGCGCGAAGTGCTGACGGGCTTCAAATTTATAGGCGAACAAATTGGGCTGTTGGAGTCAGATGGTGAGGAAAGCCGCTACATATTCGGCTTCGAGGAGAGCTACGGCTACCTTGCGGGCAGCTATGTGCGCGATAAAGACGCCGTCGTGGGCTCGATGCTCATCTGCGAGATGGCAGCCTACTACCGCAGCATCGGCTCGTCCATCAAAGAGCAGCTGGAGCGCATTTACGGCGAATACGGCCGCTACCTGAACAAGGT
>CAYZQU010000137.1:0-4017 GCA_964480645.1 uncultured Ruminococcus sp.
AATATAAAATATATTGACAAAATAATAAACGTGTGATATAATATAAATACATTTACAGTAAATACGTTTACATTATAGGAGGGTACATTATGCCGAGCAGCCCTAAAATACCAAAAGACACCATTCTGAAAACTGCCTTGGACTTGTTGATTGAGCGCGGTTATAACAATGTAACAATAAAATCGGTCGCGGAAAAATTAAACAGTTCCACCCAACCAATATCGTGGCATTTCGGCAATATGGACGGATTTCGTAAAGCTCTTGCCGAATACGCTCTGTTTTATGTCAACAGCAAATTGAATTCAACGGAGTCCAACAGCGTCAGTATGTTTACGGAAATGGGAAACACATTTGTGGATATTGCTTTCGATACACCGAACTTATTTAGATACCTATACTTAAACGAGGGAAGCGGTTATTGTGTGGGCACTTTTGAAACATTTCTTTCCGTAGTTAATAATCCCGCTCTTATCGGGAACGCGGCTGAATATTTCAATATATCCCTTGATAATGCGTCAAAATATCTTACCGACACGATTGTCTATTCGTATGGAATTCTTGCGTTAGTTGTGCTAGATATTCTGAAAGCGGACAGACTGGCGGTAAAGGATAAAATTAATAACGCGGGCTTTGCGTTTTTAGTTCAAGCGGGCGGAAATATTGAAAAAGCAAAGAAGGCGAAAAATTATCTGCAACAGAATAAAAATAAGAAGCAAAGATAAAAAAGGAGAAGGTTATGATAGGTATTTATTTAAGCGGTACGGGAAACACAAAACACTGTATAGAAAAGTTGGTTCGACTGTTGGATGAAACGGCACAGACGATTCCGATTGAGGATAAAAATGCCGTGGATTTGTTATCGAAACATAATTTTATTGTTTTGGGTTATCCAACGCAATTTTCAAATTGTCCGGTTATGGTAAGGGATTTTATTAAAAACCATTCGGATATCTGGAAAGATAAAAAAGTGCTTTGTATTGCGACAATGGGGCTATTCAGCGGAGATAGCGCGGGCTGCTCTGCGCGGTTATTGAAACGAGACGGAGCGGAAATCGTTGGCGGCTTACATATTCGTATGCCAGATTCTGTTTGTGATTCAAAGGCACTGAAAAAATCTCCTGAAAAGAATAGAGAAATAATCAAATTGGCGGACATAAAAATTGAGAAGTGGGCAGATAATATCAAAAAAGGAAAATACCCCAAGAACGGTCTGTATTTTTACGATCGGATAGCGGGTCTTATATGTCAGCGTCTTTGGTTCTACAATAAAACGAGGGATTATTCCGATAAATTGAAAATCAACAGCAATTGTACAGGCTGCGGTTTATGCGCTCGGTTATGCCCGATGGAAAATCTGACGCTTAAATCGGGTAAAGCCATAGCGGGAACACATTGCACTATGTGCTATCGTTGTATCAGTTCTTGCCCGAATCAAGCAATCACATTGTTAAAAGATAAAGTCGTTGAACAATGCCGCTATGACAAATATATAAATGAATAACTGTGAGTGCGGAAATTTATGGCACGTCCGCGTTCTATGGTAGAAATCAGTATAAAACAACGCCGCACGAAGATTGTGCGGCGTTGCATTTATTTTAATAACAAACTTACCCGAAAATGTCAATATCCGTATTTCTTCCGCTTGGTGACGATAAAGATTGTCGTAACCACAAATGCCAGAACCTCCGCGACAACTGCCGATCCCCATATTCCGTCTGATTTAAGGAATATCGGCATAATCAGCACGGCGGAAATCTGAAATACAAGCGTCCTCAGAAATGATATAATTGCAGAAATAACACCGTTGTTCAGCGCGGTAAACATCGAAGAACCAAAAATATTGATTCCCGCGAACAAGAACAGAAAAGAGAAAATTCTGAATCCGTGAACGGTAATGTCGAAAAGTCCCGCGTCATAGCCGACAAAAATCTTCCCGAGCGGAATCGCGAGAAGCTGAGCTGCGCATAACATCAAAACCGACGTAATCGAAATTATTCTTGTACTTTTACGGCGCAAGCTTTTCAGTTCGTCACAGTTTTTCGCGCCGTAGTTAAAGCCGATAATCGGGGCTGTTCCGACGCTGTATCCGATGAAAATTGCCAAAAATGTCAGATTGACATACATCATAACGCCGTATGCCGCAACTCCGTCTTCCCCCACGTACTTCATAAGCTGTGAATTGTACAACATATTTATAATTGAGCCTTGTGAAACAAATTCCGACATACCGTTAGAACAGGAAATGCCGATTGAGCGCAAATCAAGGCTTGTTTTGCCCAGCCGCAGCAGGCTGTCATTCTTACGGAAGAAATAAACCAGCGGAATTCCGCCGCCAATAACCTGACTGATTGCCGTTGCCAGTGCCGCTCCCGCGATTTTCATTCCGAACGCGCCAATAAACAGGGCGTCCAGCCCCATATTCATAACCCCGGAGATAATGGTCACCAAAAGCCCCAGCTTCGGTTTTTCCGCAGTTACAAAAAGGGTTTGAAACTCATACTGAAGCATAAGCATCGGAAGCGCGCATATTACAATTCGCCCATACAGTACGCAATTTTCAAGCATTTCATCATCAGCGCCGAGAGCTGTGGCTATTTTCTCCATAAATACAAATCCGAATACGGCGATAACAGCTCCCACAATCACAGAGGTATACACGATTAATGAAAAAATCCTGTTCGCGCGTTCACGATTACCCTCGCCCAAGGTTTTGGAAATCAGCGCAGAACCGCCTGTGCCGAACATAAAACCAACAGAACCGCAAATCATCAGCACCGGCATAATAAAATTCACCGCAGTGAACGCGGGTTTCCCGACAATATTTGACACGAACAGACCATCCACCACGCCGTAGATAGATGTAAAAATCATCATTATAATTGAAGATGCGGTAAACCTCAAAAGCTTTTTATAATCAAAATGTTCTGACAGCGATATTTTCATACACACCTCATAGTTTGTCAATTTCTTTCTTGATTCCGGATAAGTATTTTTCGGTCAGACGCAGATATTCCGCGCGCTCGGATTCAGACCACGCTCCATAGACGCAGTTGTCCGCCTCGATTAATTTCACGACGGTTTCCTCAGCTAGCTGTTCGCCCTTTTCGGTCAGCAGTACGGATTTCTGCTTTTTGTCGACCGCTTTCAGACGAATTATGCCGTCCTCCTCCATTTTTCGCAGTGCGGAATTTATTGTCTGACGGCTCAGTCCGGATAACCGCCGTATTGTCCCGATAGAACACGGACTTCCCTCGGACAGAATCGTATACAAAATCGACATTACGCTGTCAGATAAACCCAGCTTCAACGCCGCTTTGTGATACAAAGCGGACGTTTCTCCCATAAGATAGTTGAATTTCCGCATTGCGCTGTTTAATTTAACTTCCATAAGCCCTCCCAATTGTCCGAATTCGTACATCTTTTAACCATACCTTACTATTATAATACGAAATCGGACATTTGTCAAGGGGTTTTAGAAAAAAAATAAACGCGGACTGTAATTCAGTCCGCGTTTATTTTCGTTTTTGCCAAAAGCGAAGATGATTATTTGAACGATTCCCATAAATTTTTCTTGTTCATATAAATGATACACCACGCATCATTTATAAGCATCAGTGGAATTATATAGAAAATCACATTGTCATATTTATTTGATGTATATTCAAAATACCGTGAAAAAACAAAGATATGAAGAACCATCATAACAACAACTAAAAAGTTGATTGCTATAAAAACGGCATTAACTCGCCTAAAACCCGACGCCTTCTGTTTGAAATCGTCCGATTTTTTCTGAACGGAAGCGTTTTTTCTTCCGATTTTTTTACTGATTATTTTCCACACAATGTTTATGATAATCAACGGAATTATATAAAAGACCGCATTGATGAACTCTACAGACTTTGGTGCGCTGTAATGCTTCATAGAGTATGCGATTCCAACGTGAATCAGCATTGAAACAATGGTTAATATGTTTAATATCGTAAATATTATATTAACGTGTTTCAATCAAGCCACCTC
>CAYZQU010000137.1:4027-5284 GCA_964480645.1 uncultured Ruminococcus sp.
CCTCCAGAGTATTTGGTGCGTACCGGTACAAATAAAAGCCATCAATCCGCAAACACAGCACCTGTATTGGAGGAAGTAACCAACTTCGCGTAACGCTTGAGGTAACCGTCAAACTCGCGCGGGGCTTTGATTCCCTTCTTTTTGCGCTCCTCGATAACCGAATCGTCCACAAGCAGCTCCACCTTACGGTTGGGAATGTCAATATGAATCTTGTCGCCGTCCTCAACAAACGCAATAAGTCCGCCCTCCGCCGCTTCGGGTGAAACGTGACCGATAGCCGCTCCGCGGGATGCGCCGCTGAACCGTCCGTCCGTAATTAAAGCCACGCTGCCGTCCAGTCCCTTTCCGACGATAGCTGCTGTGGGAGCAAGCATTTCGGGCATTCCCGGTCCGCCTTTCGGACCTTCATAACGGATAACCACAACATCACCCGCTTGAATCTTACCGCCGAGAATTGCGTCACACGCGTCCTGTTCGCCGTCAAATACGCGCGCCGTACCTGTAAAGTCCATCATTTCGGGCTTAACCGCTCCCTGCTTAACAACAGAACCGTTCAGCGCGAGATTTCCGCTGAGGATAGCAATTCCGCCGTCCTTGCGAATCGGCTCGGCAACCGTATGAACAATCACGCCGTCCGCGTCACGAGCCGCCGCGATACGCTCTTTCTGTGTTCCCGAAACAGTCAGAACATCCTCGTTGACATGACCGCCCTTGGAAAGCTCACGGATAACCGTCTGGATTCCTCCGACAGCGTTCAAATCGGTAATAAACACACTGCTCGCGGGATTAAGCTTCGCAAGCTGTGGAGTTTTGCGACTCATTCTGTCGATGTCGTCCAATGTAATATCCACTTTCGCTTCATGCGCGATTGCCAGCAGGTGTAGAACGGTATTTGAGGACGCGCCGATTGCCATATCTGTCGCGAGAGCGTTTTCCATATTCTTCTTGGTAAGAATATCCAGAGGGCGGATATTCTGCTTTACAAGCTCCACCACGCGTTCGCCTGACTCCTTTGCAAGACGTCTGCGCGCGGAGTTTACGGCGGGTTCTGTGCCAGCCGTTGGGAGAGCCAGTCCTACCGCCTCAGTAAGGCAGTTCATAGAGTTCGCGGTGTACATTCCGGAGCAAGAGCCGCAAGTCGGACAAGCGTTATCCTCATAATCGCGGATTACATCATCTCCGATTTCACCATTGGTATACTGCCCTATCGCCTCGTATATCTCGGAGTAGCCCACACGTTTGCCCTGAACGCAGCCG
>CAYZQU010000138.1:0-5258 GCA_964480645.1 uncultured Ruminococcus sp.
AATTCTCCGAACGCGCTTACAAATTCCCCATCAGCACTTACAGCAAGCGAATTCGGATTGGATTCGGGGATTTGATAGCCGCAGCTCCACATTTCCGGGAAAAGCGCAATATCCGCGCCCATTTGTTTTGCTTTTTCACAGGCGGATTTTCCAAGCTCCAATTGCTCACTTATAGTGGATTTGGGCAATATTTGCAACAAAGCAATTTTCAACTTCATAATTTCCTCCAATCATAATCTCACAATTTCGTCCGCCAAAAATTCACACTCGGAAATATCGTGAGTAACAAAAATGGTGGTTTTTCCCGCGATTTTTTCCTTGCAGTAATTCATCACAAGGCATTTGGTATCCTCGTCCAGACCTTTGAACGGTTCATCGAGGAATAAAATGTCGTACTCCGCGAGAAGCGCGCGCAGCAATGCCACGCGGCGTTTCATTCCGCCGGAGAGAATTCTCGCGGGGGAATTTTCGATTCCATCAAGTCCCACTGCGGATAGCTCGTCGGCAATTTGAGATTTGGAAATCCGCTTGTCCGTTACAAGACGGATATTCGCGGAGGCAGTGAGATTCTCACAAAGGCGGTTCTCCTGGAACAGCACGGAGAGCCGTTCCGAGCCGCGTGTGACTTTCCCGCTGTCAGGTTGTTGAATCCCCATCAGAATGTCCAGCAGCGTGGATTTTCCGCAGCCCGATTTTCCCAGAACAGCCGTAACCGCGCCGCTTTTGAATTCATGTGAAAAGTCCGAAAGCACCGTATTGTCACCAAAACTTTTGCAGATTTTTTCGGCTTTTATCATTTTGCACCTCACATTCGTTCTATACGATGTTGCAGCAGGTTTACCAACGCAATGAAAATCCGCTCACAGAGCCAACTCAGCAAGATTATCACAGTTGTCCACGCAAATAAATCCGCCGTTTCAAGATAGACCTTGGACATATACAGCCGCTCACCGATTGACCCCGATGGGATTCCTATTACTTCGGCGGCAATGCCCGATTTCCAACACAGTCCCATTGCCAATCGTGACGCGGAACGGAAATACGGCAGAAGCTGTGACAGATATACTCCCACGAACCGCCGTCCGAACGGGATTCTGAACACCTTCGACATCTCCTCCAGATTTCGGTCGAGGTTGTCGATTCCCTCCAGCATATTTGCGCAGACAATCGGCACGCATATCAGGAACGAAACCAGTACCGATAAGTTCTTTGAGCCAATCCAGATAAGCGCAAGGATTGTAAACGACGCTACGGGTATTGACTTCATCACGGAAATCAGCGGCGCGAACAGCGTTCTGATGAATTTTACCTTTCCCGAGATTACCGCGAGGAGCGTCCCCGCAGTGAGTCCCAGAGCGAATCCGAGCAGAATCCGAGCCATCGAAAACAAAATGCTTTTCCAGAATGATGCTTCGCGAATTAGTTCCCACAGACGTTTCGCGACTTCAATAGGTGTTACAAGAATGATTTTGCTGTCAATACACATCGCCAGAATCTGCCAGAGAATCAGCCATATCAAAACGCTCCCTAGAACTGTCAGAAACTTTTTCACTTGCTCACCGCCATTCAAAAAAGGGCGGCTTGCAAACCGCCCATAAAGTTATTTATTGTTGTAGTAGAAATCATCGCCCGGAAGTTTTCCACCGACCGCTTTTGAATCGGTATCGGACAGCACCTTAAGATAACCCGAAAGTTTGGTTTTCAACTCATCGCCTGTAATGCACACAATATTGCAGTTCGGGAGAGCCTTTTTCGCTACCGCTTCGGGAACGATATCGTACTTGCCAACTAGTTTAGCACCCTCGTCAACATTGGCATTTATATAGTCTACCGAGTCTGCGTAACGCTTTAGAAACTCGTTTACCGCCTCCGGGTACTGTTCCGCGAACTCTTTGCGCACAATAGCGCCGCCGGTAATCATTACACTGTCAAGCCCCAGATTATCCCATTCCTTGTTCAAATCGAGAACGACCTTGACATTTTCGTTCTTGGTCTGAGCGGTAGTAACAAACGGCTGAGGGAGCATTGCCACGCAATTCTCGCCTGTCATCATAGCTTGCAGGCATTCGGCATGTTCACTTTTCCATTCGATGGTAACGTCCTTTTCAGGGTCTATGTCATTGCTCTTAAGGATAAAATTCAGCGCGTATTCGGGAGTCGAACCTTTTCCTGCGGAGTAGATGGTCTTGCCTTTTAAGTCCGCAACGGATTTTACGGTTTCGCCATTCTCGCAGATGTACAGAACGCCCAGCGTGTTTACGGCGCACGCCTGAACCTTGCCCTCGGTTTTATTATACAGCACGGAGCATAGATTCGCGGGAACACAAGCAATATCAATGTCACCTTTAGCCACCAACGGAGTGATTTCATCGGGAGCAGCGTAAATATTGAACTCATATCCGTAGTTGCTTGTTTCGTTGTCGTCCATAAGCTTTACCAGTCCCATCGCTGTCGGTCCTTTAAGCGCGGCAACCCGGAATTTATCGGGCTTGGGCGCGGAGGTGTCATCGCTTATGGTATCGGAGCTTTCGGAATTTTCTGTGGATTCCGTGGTACTTTCATCAGAGGTCGAAACGACGGAGGAATTTTCCGTGCTATCCGAACCTCCCGAATTACCGCCGTTGGAGCAGGCAGTCAGTGAGAACACACACATCATCGCGGCAAGCGCGCCGGTTAAAATTTTCTTTGTTTTCATAATTGTTTTCCTTTCTTTTGCGGCACACTCACAAAAAGCGCGTCCCGAAAGACGCGCAACTATTATAGACACGCTCATGGCGCGGCTTTATCCGATGTTGCTGTCTTTCGGCTCAATTGCGGATGCCGCGAAATTTTGCCGTTAGTATCCGCGAAATCCACATTCCATCGGTTTGCCTTTGGTCTGATTTAATCTCGCATTAACATTATATATCATTTTTCCACGTTTGTCAAGAGGTATTATGTTATTTTTTTTCGGATTTTTCAGTTGAGTTGGACTTTTTCTTTTTTCCGAATGAAATTATAATTTTCTTTTTTGGAGGCTCAGGTTCCTTTGGAGCTTCGGGCGGGGCTTCGTATACATAATCTGCCGTGATGTAATCCACATTGCCAACATATTGTGAGGTGTGGTGTGGGAGATTGCGCTTTTTCAGTTTGTTCTCAACAACATCCTTAATCAGCATATATATCACCGCGCAGACCGGTACGCCAAGCAGCATTCCGGGGATTCCAAACAGTCCTCCGCCAACTACAATGGAAATAAGCACCCATACTGCGGGCAGTCCCGTTGAATCGCCGAGAATCCACGGTCCGATAAAGTTTCCGTCTATCGTGCAAACGATTCCATTAATTACCACAAGCCATAACGCCATCATCGGATTTCCCGAGATAATCAGCAACAGGCAGCATGGTATCAAGCCCAGTATAGGTCCGATAACGGGTATCAAATTGAACACGACCATTATTACTGCCATCAGCAATGCGTAAGGCATTCTGAAAATTGAGCAGCAAATAAAAATCATTACACCCACGACGATTGCCTCAATGATTCTCCCGACAATGGACGCCAGAAATTTTACGCTCGCACGGCGGCACACTTTCAGAAGACGCTGCGCCATTTCAGCTTTTACAACCGCAAACAGAAGCTTCTTTGCCTGTCCTACGAACATTTCCTTTTTCGCGAGAAGGTATATCGAAATGGTCAGTCCAAAGAAGATGTTTTTCAGCGCGTCTATTACTGTCCAGATTCCCGAGGCAACATTCCCAGCAAAGCCCATAATGTCCGAGGAATGTTCTTTCCAGAAGTTGGTAAGAAATTCTCCCAAATCATCAAGGGGATTTCCAAGAAACTCCGCTAACTGGGGGTATTTATCCGAAATGCCCACCACAAACGAATGGGCAGTATCAATATACTCATCCATATTGCCAAACAGCGCAACGATATTGGTTACAAGCTGTGGAATTACCAACACTATAATCAACACCAAAACCAACAGCACGGTAAGCATTGTCAGTATCAGCGAAAAGGCGCGCGCCCTTCCGCGAACTTTGGGATTTTCGGATGTTGACCACTTCTTGAACATCCCGCGCTCGAACTTCATCATAAGCGGGTTGAGCAAGTATGCACAAAAAATTCCTATGATTATAGGCGTGGCAACCGTAGCGAAAAACGCGAGCTTTTCAGACACCTTGTCGATATTGAATAACATCATTACGACAACCGCGCTGAGTACAATTGTTCCAAACGCGTACGCGGCAATAGTAAAGTATTTTTGATTCCAGTTTATTTTCATTGAAACGACCTCTTTTAATTCATTGTCTGTTTATTACCACTTTTCCCTATAAATGTTAAGTGATTTCCCCTATTAACCTAAGCGCGTTTTCACTTAAAATCAACTCGCGTTCGCGGTTGGTAAGAGGTAGGCGCTCAAAACGTTCCAGTTCCTCTTTCGCGTTCCACATCGGATAATCCGTACCCCACATCACACGATGAACGCCGATTTTACGAATCAAATCTGCGGCGTGTTCAGGCGTCATTGCGTACAGAGAGCTTGAACAGTCCGTGTAAATTCCTTTGTGGTTGAACATTTCAGCACCTTTATCCCACATTGACCAACCCGCGAAATGAGCGCCGATAACTGTGAGATTCGGGAATTTTTTCACCACATTCAGTAATTTTTCCGGTGATGAATAGTCATAGCGACTGTCTCCGATATGGAACAGAATCGGCAGTCCGTGCTTTTGTGCGTTCTCGTAAATCGGAAAGGCTTTTTCGTCGTCTATGTTGAACTGCTGAAAATCGCTGTGGAGCTTGATTCCTTTTAACCCAAGTGAAACGATTCGTTCAATTTCACCGCTTATATCTTCAAAATCAGGGTGCATAGCACCGAATCCAATCAACTTATCGGGATATTTTTCCACACTTTGCGCGATAAAGTTATTGATGGAAATCACTTGTGTGGGAACGGTCGCCACCGATTGTACGATAAATCGGTCGACTCCCGCTTCTCCACCCTCTCGGAGCAGGGTTTCAAGCGTTCCGTCAAAGTCCATCGTCATATTGTAAAAGCTCCCGATTCCCGCCGTTGCTTTCTTGGCAATTTTATCGGGGAAAATGTGCGCGTGCGCGTCTATAATCATTAAAATTCACCTCTCGGCTATTGATTGCGGGTTATCCATCGGCTCGTCTATATCAAACCCCCAACAAAACAACTCCTTGACCACATGATTTACACCCTCCATTGTAGTTCTTCCCTGGGGAAATCCCCGCCATTTTATAATTC
>CAYZQU010000139.1:0-5207 GCA_964480645.1 uncultured Ruminococcus sp.
CGGGCGACTCAAGCGACACGGGATCCTGCGAAATACGGATAATCTCGCGTACCCTTTCAACATTCATACCCAAATGCGCCGCAATTTCCTCCTCCGTCGGCTCACAGCCGTTATCATGCAAAAGTTGTCCTTGTGCCTTTTTCACACGGGAAATAGTTTCCACCATATGTACGGGTATTCGGATAGTCCTCGCCTGATCGGCGATGGCACGGGTTATGGACTGGCGAATCCACCAAGTGGCATAGGTCGAGAACTTGAACCCCTTGGTATAATCGAATCTGTCTACCGCTTTGATAAGTCCGATATTTCCCTCCTGAATCAGGTCGAGAAACTGCATTCCGCGACGAACGTACTTTTTGGCAATGCTTACCACAAGGCGCAGATTTGCCTCAATAAGACGTTTTTTCGCTGATTCATCGCCCGATTCCATACGCGAGGCAAGCTCGATTTCCTCCTCGGTAGAAAGCAGCGGAATCTTTCCGATGTCCTTAAGAAACGACTTTACGGAATCATCGGGAATAATTATATCCGCATCTGCACTGTCCTCATAATCGCTGTCGGAAAAATTGAGCAGACTGTCAATATCAAAATCCGCGTCAAAATTATCAATTATCTTGATATTCATATTCGCGAGCTTGTCATATATGCGATTTATCTGGTCAGCGTCGAAATTTGTCTCCTCAAGCGCGTCGGTGATTTCCTTAGCGGTGAGCGAGCCTTTTTGTCTGCCCTGCTCAAGCAACTCCTCCAAAGGATTATTGTATACCATTATTTTTTCCTCTCCCTTTGCCTTTCCAACCATTTTTCCAGCTCCTCGGGGGTCATTTCCGAAACGGATTTTTCCGCTGTGGAACTGAACTTTTCATTTATTACCTCTACATATTCCCTCATAGCGTCTTTGTCGTACGCGAACGAGGAATCGCTTGTTATCTGTGTTATTCTACCCATTTCCGCCGCGCTAAATTCTTCATTGAACGCCGAAATATCGGGATTTTGCCCGTTTTTTATCATATCCAGCAATTTTATGTACACCCGTTTGTCGAATTCGGTGATCAAACCGTTCGGAAGACTTTTGGACAACTCCGCCGCGCAGTCGGGATTGTGAAACAAAAAGCACAGGATTCCACGCTCGGCGCGCTCTTCCTTTGGCATTTTGCGCGATTCGGGATTGATTTTGTCCTCGGGTATATGAGCAAGCTCTCGCTGTTCTTTCTTATGATTGTAATAGCTGTTATGGCGCATTTCCTCATCTACGGCAGTTTTCAAAGTAGAAGCCGAAACCTCGGTGCGCCGGGCAATTTTTGATATAAAAACCTCACGATCAATCGGCGAGGGTACTTCCGCGAGGAATTTCACCGCGCGTTTCAGATACTCGGAGGCGTCATCGCCGTTTTCAAGATTCAATCCCTCCGAGAGCTTGTCCAGTCGGTACTCAAGCGATCCTCCCGCCTTGTTGATAATACTTTGAAACGCTTCCGCGCCGTATTTCTTGATGAACTCGTCCGGGTCTTTCGCGCCATTGATTTTCAGTACGCGGGTGCGCATTCCCACGGCGTTCATCAGGTTTATCGCGCGAGCGGTCGCTTTTTGTCCCGCTTCATCGGAATCATAAGAAAGCACGACTTCCTTTTTCCCAAGACGAGAAATGATATTGCACTGATGTTCTGTAAGCGCGGTTCCGAGGGACGCAATCGCACTGTCGAATCCCGCTTGGTGCATTGAAATAACGTCCATATACCCCTCGCATACGATAAAATAGTCCGCTTTGGAATTTTTTGCTATGTTCAGTGCGAACAACATATCGCTCTTGTGGTAAATCGGCGTTTCGGCACTGTTGAGGTACTTCGCTGTCTGTTTGTCCTCGGAGAGCGTCCTCCCGCCAAACGCCGCGACATTTCCGCGAGTGTCAAAAATCGGGAACATTACGCGGTTACGGAATTTATCATAGAAGCTGTTATTGCGGTTCACGATAAGCGAACCATCCGCCAGCTCGAAATCATTATAACCGAGATTTTTCATATAGTAATGCAGTTTATGCCAATCATCCGCAGCGAATCCCAGTCCGAAACGCTTTATCGTATGGTCGGAAAGTCCGCGTCGGCGCAGATAATCCAATCCCGCCGCGCCCTCGGGCGAAAACAACTGTCGATGGAAAAACTTCCCCGCTTCCCTGTTCATCTCGTACAAACGGCGACGGTGCGCGGTTTCGGCACTGTCGCGCTCGTCCGGCATAGGCAGTCCGCCACGCTGAGCCAGAAAACGCACAGCGTCCATATAATCGAGGTTCTCAATCAAGCGGATAAACGTGATTACATCGCCGCCCGCGCCGCATCCAAAACAGTAGAAGCTCTGTGTGGATTCATAAAAATGGCATGACGGCGTTTTTTCCGAGTGGAACGGACAGCGGCACGCGTATGTACTACCCGCGCGTTTCAGTTCCACATAGCTCTGCGCCACGGAGATTATGTCATTCGCGTCATGAATGGCGCGGATGTAGTCATCGCTGAGTTTCATAAGTGGTTATAACCCCCGTTAAATAATATACCCGCTGTTCCACCCATGCGGAATGCAAAGCCGCGTGAAATAATCCACCGCGTATTCATCGGTCATTCCGCTTATGTAATCGCCGACTGCCGTTTCCAGACCGTCCTCCTCGGCAATTCGCACATAAAGCGGCGGCATTTCGTCCTTGTTTTTGCGGAAATGATTAAACAGATATTCCACGATAAACGCCGCCTTGTCCTTTTCGGCAACGGTTTTTTCGGCTCTGTAAACGCGCTCGAACATAAAATTACGCAATTCCGTAAACGCGGAAAGCGTTTCCATATCAAATTTTATCTCCTCGGCAGAATTGTTCACCAGTGAACGCACAAGCGAAGTTATCCGCGCGGATTTTGTCTCTCCAAGCACTCTTACGGGAAATTCGGGCAAATCATTCTGACGAATTACCTCGCCGCGGATCGCGTCCTCAATATCGTGATTTATGTACGCGATTTTATCGCAGAATCGCACAACCATACCCTCTTGCGTAACAGGCGGCGCGGAGCTTCCGCGGTGCGCTACAATCCCGTCCACCACCTCAAATGTGAGGTTCAGACCCTTGCCGTCCTTCTCAAGTCGCTCAACCACGCGCTTGCTTTGCTCGTTGTGCGCGAATCCGCCAGTCATCAACCTGTTCAGTACGCGCTCGCCATCGTGACCGAACGGAGTATGCCCGAGGTCGTGTCCCAGCGCAATTGCCTCGGTAAGCGCCTCGTTCAGCCCAAGTGCGCACGCGACCGTTCGCGCTATCTGGCTGACCTCCAGCGTATGCGTCAGACGCGTGCGGTAATGGTCGCTGTGTGGAATCAGGAACACCTGCGTTTTCCGCTTTAATCTGCGAAATGAATTACAATGGATTATGCGGTCGCGGTCGCGCTGAAAGTCCGTCCGAAAATCACACGGGCGTTCATAAACCCGCCGTCCGCGGCTGTCCTCAGACTTGCACGCGTATTTGCTGAGCGTCAGACGCTCGTTCTCAATAATTCGTTCGCGCGGCAGCATAAAATCACCTCTATGTATATATACAATTCTCGACTGAAATAATCCTTTTTTTCAAAGAAATTCAGCAATTTATGCAAAGTCATACCACGATTTTTGTACAAAATTAACAACAATTATACCGTTACAAGCGTCAATCAATGCGGATTTAAGCGTTTCGGCGTTCTCCTCACGAACGCGGAGCGTTATCTCCACATTCTGGGAAAACTCCTCGGATTCGACACGAACATCAAACATTGCAAAAATCTGAGGCAATCGCCCGTAAAGCGCATAATCAAGCGAAATTCGGAGCTGCGCGCTCATTGCCATCACGCGGATTTTCGCAGCGTCTACCGCATCTCGCGCTCCTCGTGTGTAAGCGCGAACCAGTCCGCCCGCGCCGAGAAGTACGCCCCCGAAATACCGCGTGACCACGCACACCACGTCCGTCAGTTCCGCTTTTCGCAGCACCTCGAAAATAGGTACACCGGCGGTTCCCGATGGTTCTCCATCATCGGAATGTCTGCATATTGTGTTTTCGCGCAAAATATACGCATAGCAGTTGTGGGTTGCTTTGCGATGTTCGGCTCGAATCTCATTTATGAATGCCGTTGCGGATTCCTCATCCGAAACGGGAGCAAGATAACCGATGAACTCCGATTTTTTCTCGATAAACCGCGCCTCACAACGTTCGGCAATTGTTTTGTACTCCATTTTCCTCCGTCCAACACACAATAAACGACATTTTTCGCGAAATTAGAAGACAAAAACTCACGCAAAATGCGTGAGTTTTGACTTTGAAAGCACACCCAAACAGTTTCACAGATTTGTGAAAGCCGAACATATTGTCCTCGATTATTTGCCGAGGTTGTAACGCTTCTTAAATCTGTCTACGCGTCCGCCACTATCAACCAGCTTCTGCTTGCCGGTGAAGAACGGGTGGCACTTCGAGCAAATTTCCACCTTAATGTCCTTCTTGGTGGAACGTGTTTCAATAACGTTTCCACAAGCGCACTTGATGGTTGTCGGCTCGTATGCGGGATGAATTCCGTCTTTCATTCTATGTCACCTCAAATCCGTATAACATAATCATACTGTTTAATTATAACACACTTTTTTTGAAAATGCAAGCATTTTTACAGAAATAATGTGTGTCAGAATAAACAAACATTCTTCTCAAAATCCAAGCAATTTTGTAAAATCTGCTGAAATTTTATCCTCAAGAGCAACCGCCTCATCGCGTGTCGCGCCTTTGGTGGTATAATAAACCTTGATTTTCGGCTCGGTTCCCGAGGGTCGGATAATCACGCTCGCGTCACTTTCAAGATTAAACGTGATTACGTCCGACTTAGGCAGCGTAACCTCGCTTTTAGAGCCGTCCGCGGCGGTTTTCACAGAGCTTGCGTAATCCGTAACCGACAGCACGGAGAGTCCGCCAAGTTCGCTCGGGGAGCTATTCCGCAGGCTTGTCATTATCTCGTTCATACGCTCCATTCCGGAAGCGCCCTCACAAGTGAAGTTATCCAACTTGTTGAAGTATACGCCGTACTCGTTATAGAGCCGTTTGCGCGCCTCAATAAGCGAAATTCCCTGTGTACGGTAGAATGCCGCCATTTCACAAATCAGCATGGATGCCACGACCGCGTCTTTGTCGCGCACATATCCGCCCGCAAGGTAGCCGTAGCTCT
>CAYZQU010000140.1:0-5155 GCA_964480645.1 uncultured Ruminococcus sp.
CAATAAGAGCCTTGCATTGGTGGCGGGCGTTCCGGCAAGCTATATCAACGAGATACTCTCGCTGGACGAGGGTAAGGGCGATGAAATGACCTATTCGCATATTATCCGCCGCGACGGAACATTTGTAATACGTAACGCCGATATTGTTGAAGATAACTATTTCGACCGCATAAGGGCATTGTACAGCAACAAGAAATCAAATGCCGAGGAAGTCATTAATTTGTTGAAGGATTCGCTGGAAAAACATAAGGATTTTGCCTATGTCATTCCATTGTCTGATGGGCGCGTACACGTTTACATAACGCCGCTGGCAAAATCCGAGTGGAATCTGGTGACGGTCATGCCGTTCGGTGAACTGGATAATACGATTTCTTCACTGGATAGCGTGCGCTTGGTCTTTTTCGCGGTTACTATTATAATTGTCGTTACCGTGATGATATTTATTTTCACAGGGTATTTCAGATTGACCAATCATCAGGTGAAAGAACTGGAAAAAGCCCGAGCCGAATCGGAACACGCAAACAAGGCAAAGAGCGAGTTTTTGTCCAATATGTCACACGATATCCGCACGCCTATGAACGCGATTGTCGGAATGACCGCCATTGCCACCGCGAATATTGACAACAAACAGCAAGTGATGAACTGCCTTGGGAAAATCTCGCTTTCCGGCAAGCATTTACTGGGACTTATCAACGATGTTCTTGATATGTCCAAAATCGAGAGTGGCAAGATGACGCTCTCAATGAGCGAGGTTTCGCTGCGCGAGGTTATGGAATCGATTGTAAGTATTGTTCAGCCTCAGATTAAATCCAAAAAACAGCATTTTGATGTGTTCATCAGCAATATTGAATCTGAGAACGTGTACTGTGATTCGGTTCGCTTGAATCAGATAATTCTGAATCTCCTGTCAAACGCGATTAAATTTACTCCAGAAGATGGAAGAATCGAGGTAAAACTGTACGAAGAACCCTCCGAGCGCGGCGATAACTTCACGCAAGTTCATCTTGAGGTTCGGGATACCGGTATAGGTATGACCGAGGAGTTTAAGAAAAGTGTGTTTGACGCGTTTTCGCGCGAGGATTCCAAGCGCGTACACAAAACCGAGGGCACGGGTCTGGGAATGGCGATAACCAAATACATTGTGGACGCAATGGGCGGTACAATCAATGTGGAAAGCGAACTCGGCAAGGGTACACATTTCTTTGTGACAGTGGATTTGGAAAAAGCTGAGATTCGTGAGGAGGAGATGATTCTTCCGAATTGGAATATGTTGGTGGTCGACGATGACGAGATTATTTGTAAAACCGCCACCGAATCCTTGAATAAAATCGGCATAGACGCGGAATGGACGCTTGACGGAGAATCCGCGGTGAAAATGGTGAAAGAACGTATAAAATCGGGAAAGCCGTATCAGGTGATTCTGCTTGACTGGAAACTTCCGGGGATTGACGGAGTAGAGACCGCCAAGCAAATCCGCCGAGAAACGGGCGATGATATTCCGATTCTGCTGATTTCTGCGTATGATTGGTCCGAAATCGAGGATGAAGCACGCGCGGCAGGCGTTTCGGGATTCATTTCCAAACCATTGTTCCAGTCCACGCTGTTTTACGGGCTGAAGCAGTTCGCCGGAACGGACAATTTCGCGGAGAATACCTCCGAACGCCCCGATGATTCTGTAAGATTTGACAACGTGAAGATTCTGCTGGCGGAGGATAACGAGCTTAACTGGGAAATCGCCAACGAGCTGTTGTCCGACAGGGGACTGGATATTGACCACGCCGAGAACGGAAGAATCTGCGCGGAGATGTTTGAAAAGTCCGAGGCGGGATATTATAAGGCGATTCTGATGGATATACGTATGCCCGAAATGTCGGGATATGAAGCCGCAGAAGCGATTCGCGCGATGGACAGACCGGATAATGACATTCCGATTATCGCGATGACCGCAGACGCGTTCTCCGAGGACGTAAAACGCTGTCTTGACGCGGGGATGAACGCTCACACTGCCAAGCCCATTGATGTGGACAATGTAGCGCGTCTGTTGAAGAAATACATCAAGGAGTAAACATGTACGAGCTGAATCAAGTCGGAGAGAATAGTTGGTATATTCAATCTCCCGCGAAAATCGGAATTTATACGGCGGATAACGGCGTATATCTCATTGACAGCGGCAACGACAAGGACGCGGGGCGGCGGGTGAGAAAGATACTGGACGAACGCGGCTGGAATTTATTGGGAATTTTGAATACTCACTCCAACGCGGACCACATCGGCGGAAACGCGTATCTGCAAAAGCAGACGGGCTGTAAGGTGTTTTCAGGCGGTATTGAAACGTGTTTTACAGAGTACCCGGTTCTTGAGCCGGCATTCCTGTACGGCGGGTTTCCGTGCGCGGATTTACGACACAAGTTTCTTATGGCTGAGCCGAGTATCGTGACGGATTTCTCCGATTCGGAATTTCCGTCCGAGATAGAGATAATCCCGCTTTCGGGGCATTTCTTCGATATGGTGGGCTTTCGCACGCCCGATGATGTGGTGTTCCTCGCGGACTGCTTGTCAAGCCGCGCAACGCTGGAAAAATACGGAATTACATTTATATACGATGTCGCGGAATATCTGAAAACGTTGGAATTCGTAAAAGGAATGACCGCGAAAATGTTCGTTCCGTCCCACGCGGACGCGACTGAAAATATCGCGGAGTTGGCTCAGTTCAACATTGACAAGGTGAACGAAATCGCCGAACAGATTCTTGAAATCTGCTCCGAGCCGATTTCGTTCGAGCGTATTCTGGCGCGGCTGTTCACCGATTACGGATTGAAGATGACGTTTGAGCAGAATGTTCTCGTCGGGAGTACCGTCCGTTCGTATCTCGCGTGGTTGAGGGATACCAAGAGGGCGGAGGTTTTGTTTGAGGAGAATATGCTACTCTGGAGAAAGGTATAGCAATGCGTCTGTATGAGGGAACGTCCTATCGTAATATGTACAATACGGAGGAATACAACAGCCTGATTGAACATCAGAAATACGTTCTGGACGAAAAATACCTCACGAAAGAGCGTGAACAATGTGAGCTTCCGGAGGGGAACTCTATCGAGACCGCCGTTTACGGAGATGTGGAAGGAGAGGTGTTCAAGGCGGTGTTGGTGAAATGCGCGCTTAAACACAACAGCGAAACGGTTTACGAGTGGATTTCCACGTATTCGCACCCGCGTGAGTTTACCGAGTTTATACAGCACAGCAACGGTCATAGATACTACCCGTTCCACGCGGATTTGTATGGAATCAGCTTTCTGGAGCTTGACACGATGAAAGTGTTCAACTACGTCCCGGAGGGGTATCAGCACGACAGCGATTATCCGCTCGGCGAATCGTTCATAATAACCGACATACATTATGATATAACCACGGATTGGATTGCGTTCGGCGGCTGCTTCTGGGCAGGAACATACGATGTTATGGTGATGAAGCTCCCGAATCCGCTGAATTTTGAAATGCGTATGGTTGGAATCCACGATATAGTTGACCCCGAATGGGAGCTTTACGATGATATTGATTTTGCTGAGTGGCGAGACGGTAAACTTATCGTTAAGGCGGATAAAACAGAGCTTGAAGTCGAAATCGCGGAGATTGAAAAGAGGTTCGATTAATGGAGATTGTAACGCTGATTTGCTGCGGGGTTAATTTCGTCTTGTTGGTGGTTCTGCTGATTAAAGCGTTCGGGAAAAAGACCGATAACAAAGAAATAACCGAGTTGCGAAATCAATTAGAAGTTCTGAAGCAGACAAGCTCCGCCGATAATTCGCGGCTGATGGAGCAGTCGGTACGGCAAGGTGAATCCGCCGTGAATCAGATTATCAAGCTTGGGGAGAATTTGTCCGACTCTCAGAACAGACAGCAGTCGCGAACCTCCGAAATCCTTGATAAGATAAACGCCGAAATGAAAGAATTGCGGCGTGAAAATCAGCAAAGCTTGGAAAAAATCAACGGCATAGTCACCGAAAAAATGCAAAAAACGCTTGACGAAAAACTGAACGGCGCGTTTGAAACGGTGGTTCAGAATATGGCGCAACTCGGCAAAATGCTCTCCGATTCACAGGACAAACAGCAGAAAATCACTGCGGAAAAGCTGGAACGACTTGAAAACAATTTTGAGGTTATACGCAAGGAAATCAATTCCACGTTGATTAATATCCGCGATTCAAATTCCACAAGTATGGAAAAGCTTCGCCGTGAGAATCAGGCAAGTCTCGATAAAATCAACGATACCGTCAACGAAAAGCTCCAGAAGACACTGGACGAACGCGTTGCCAAGTCGTTCGAGATGGTGAACAGCCGGCTGGAGGAGGTTCACAAGGGGCTGGGCGAGATGAAGACTGTTGCCGCAGGCGTTTCCGACTTAAAGAACGTTTTGTCAAACGTCAAAACGCGCGGAACATTGGGCGAAATACAACTCGGCGGGATTCTCTCGGAGATTCTCGCGCCGGAGCAGTATGGCGAGCAGATATGCGTAAATCCCGGAAGTTCCGAAAAAGTGGATTTCGCGGTGAAACTGCCAGGTTCTGAACGCGCTATGGGAAAGGAAAACAGCGAGTGCGTATATCTGCCGATAGATTCCAAATTTCCGGGAGATACATATGCGAATCTTATTGACGCGTATAATTCGGGCGATTCCGAACTGCTGAAATCGCGCCGCAAGCTGTTGGAAACCGAGATTCTTCGTTGCGCGAAAAGCATTCGCGATAAGTACATTAATCCGCCATATACCACAAATTTCGCGATTATGTTCCTGCCGTCTGAGGGGCTGTACGCGGAAGTAGTTAATATGGGAATGATTGAGCGGCTTCAGCGGGATTATTCCATCAATATTGCCGGTCCGTCCACAATGGCGGCAATGCTTAACAGCCTGCAAATGGGCTTTAAGACCCTTGCGATACAGAAAAAGAGCGGCGAGGTGTGGAAAATTCTGGAGTCTGCGAAAAAAGAGTTTTCGACATTTGAATCGGTTCTCAGCAAGACGCGCGAGCGTTTGCGTCAGGCGGACGAAGAGCTTGAAAAGCTTGTTGGAACGCGAACCAATCAAATAAATCGCAAGCTTGCCGCTATTTCTCTGCCTGATTCGGATAATGAGAATTTGCAGTTGACAAATTGAAAATAA
>CAYZQU010000141.1:0-5142 GCA_964480645.1 uncultured Ruminococcus sp.
ACAAGCCGTTCCTGATGCCTGTTGAGGATACTATGACCATTTCCGGTCGTGGTACTGTTGCTACCGGTCGTGTAGAGCGTGGTGTTGCTAAGGTTGGCGATACTGTTGAGATCACAGGTCTTGTTGAAGAGCCTAAGTCCACTGTTATCACCGGTCTTGAGATGTTCCACAAGTCTCTTGATGAGGCTATTGCGGGTTACAACATCGGTGCGCTGCTCCGTGGTATCACCCGTGACGATATCGAGCGTGGTCAGGTTCTCTGCAAGCCCGGTTCGATTCACCCGCACACCAAGTTCACCGGTCAGGTTTATGTCCTCAAGAAGGAAGAGGGCGGTCGTCATACCGCGTTCGTTTCCAACTATCGTCCGCAGTTCTTCTTCAGAACTACTGACGTTACCGGCGTAATTACTCTGCCTCCCGAGAAGGAGATGTGTATGCCCGGCGATAACGTTGTAATGGACGTTGAGCTGATTACTCCTATCGCAATCGAGGAAGGTCTTCGTTTCGCGATTCGTGAGGGTGGTCACACCGTAGGTTCGGGCGTTGTCACCAAGATCAACTCTTAATCTTTAAGATTATATCAAAACCGCCGTTCGCAAGAGCGGCGGTTTTTTGTAAATGAGGTGACTGAATGGAACTTCCATTCCAAATATGTGAGATCCTGGAAAGGCTGGAATCAGTCGGATATATGTCGTATGTTGTGGGGGGGTGTGTACGCGATTGGAAGATGGGAATCACGCCGCATGATTTCGATATTACTACTGCCGCGCCGCCGCGTGAGGTAGAGCGCGTATTTGCGGATTGCCGCGTTATTGAGACGGGGATAAAGCACGGCACTGTTACGGTGTTGTACAAGGGAATCGGGGTGGAAATCACGACATTCCGTGTTGACGGTGAGTACACCGATAGCCGCCACCCAAGCTCCGTCAGATTTTCCGCTCGTATTGAGGACGACCTTGCGCGTCGCGATTTCACAATGAATGCGGTTGCGTACAGTCCGCACCGAGGATTGGTTGACCCGTTCAACGGTATCGCGGACATTGAGAGGGGCGTAATCCGTTGTGTGGGCGAGCCAACGATTCGATTTACTGAGGACGCACTGCGTATTTTGCGTGCGCTGAGATTCGCGTCAGTATGCGGGTTTGCGGTGGACGGTCCAACGTCCGAAGCGGCTCGAAAGCTCCGAGCGAATCTTCATCGCGTATCCGCTGAACGTGTGTTTTCGGAATTGAAACGGATCTTATGCGGCAAATCGGTAAAGCACGTGATGTTGGAATTCCCTGAAATATTTACGGAAATAATCCCGCCTATCGGATTACAAGTAGGATATGAACAGAACAGCAAATATCACAACAGCACGCTGTATGAACATACCGCGCGCGCCGTGGAATCATCTCCTGCGGAATCGGCAATGCGGCTTGCAATGCTGTTTCACGACACAGGAAAGCCGTTTTGCCGCTCTACGGACGAGAACGGCGAATCCCACTATTACGGTCATGCCGAGCGCAGTGCTAAAATCGCCGAGGAGACGCTTCACACACTGAAATGCGACAACGAGACGCGTCTTCGGGTGGTGAAAATCGTAAAATATCACGATTTACCGCTTGAGTATTCCGAACGGTTTGTCAATCGTCAGCTTGCAAAGCACGGCGCGGTGCTGTCGGACATAATACAGGCGCACATCGCGGACGATTCCGCGAAGATTCCTGAGGCACTTGACAGAATTCCCAAGTGGCGGGAAATACTCGCACTGGCTGAGGAAGTCGCCGCACGGAATCCCTGCCTTACCACGCGGGATTTGGCAATCAGCGGGCGTGATTTAACGGAGCTTGTTCCGCCGTCGCCGCAAATGGGGAAGATAATGCGAAGCCTGCTTGCTGAGGTGATTGACGGAACACTTTCGAATGAGCGCGGCGCACTGATGAACAGAGCGCGAGAGATTGTAGAAAAATAGAACGTGTTCTTATAATTACAAAAACACGAATGTTTCAAATTTACACGCGATTTTTTGTGCAAATTGCCTATTGAAATGCCTCAATTTTTGTTGTATTATATGTATAAGGAACAAAAATCAGCAGTAGTTTTGCGACTGAATGCACTACGAGGTGATTTGTATGAACAACCCTAATATAACTATTAAAGATGTTGCAAAGGCGGCAAATGTCTCTGTTGCGACAGTTTCCCGCGTGCTTAACAACAAGAAAAATGTATCCGAGGAGGCAATCCACGCGGTGAACCGCGCGGTTGAGGAGCTTGGATACAGCCCGAACTTCATTAACCACGATCTCCACAAAAGCATTACAGGGCGGATTCTTGCGTTGATTTGCGATTCCGGGCGAAAAAGCCACATCGAGCTTTTGCGCGGAATGCAAAACGCTGCGACAGCGGCGAAATACGGCTTGCTTATATCGTCTACGGGCGGAGACGTTGAGTTGGAGACGCGCCTGTTGACTATGGCGGCGGCGCGTGTGGTAGACTGCACGGTGTTGGTTTCACCGAGACTTGACAGCAAGACGCTCGGCGAGTTCTCACGACGGTGCAGATTGGCGGTTTGTCCGGAACGCGCGGACATTTCAAATGTCCTGAGCGTTTCGATTGATAATGAGCGCGCGGCGTTTGACGCGGTAAGTTACCTTATCGGCAAGGGCAGGCGGCGAATCGCGATGATAACCGCCAAAGAGCGAACCCATGTAATCATTGACCGCGAGAATGGTTATCGGCGCGCCCTTGAGAAAGCGGGAATCCCGTATGACAGCGAGCTTGTAGTAAGCGGTGAGCTTGATGAGGATTCCGGTGAGCTTGGTTTTGAGACACTGATGAGTCGTCCGCGCCGCCCGAACGCGTTGTTCGTGGTTTCCGACGAGTTGGCGTTTGGGGCAATGACCTTTGCCGCAAGCCGTGGGATAACAGTGGGGCGGGATTTACTGGTGTTCGGGTTTGATAATATTCCCACAAAAAATACGCTTATTCCACGGCTTTCGACAGTGGAACAGCCATGGGGGTTACTTGGGCGGACGGTAATTGAGAAAATCATCGCGAATCTTCACGCCGATGCGTTTGACAGGAACGCATACATATTACCGCACAGCTTAATTCTGCGCGATTCAACAGGAGATTGATATGGACATCTTAAAGTACAATTGTATTACCGATAAGGAATTGGTGAAGCCAAGATATGACCTTTCCAAGGATTCGTACAAAATCCGCGTTCGTTTTGAACGAACGGGAAATGTGTTTATTTGGGGAATGGTGAACGACTATGTGTATTGGGCATCATATACGAACGTTACAGACAAGGAGATAAACGCGGCGATTTTTGACCAAATCACCCGCAAAGACTTGTCAAAGACCTCACATGAATACAATATTGTGCCTAAGTTTAATATTGATTACGGCGATTATGAATATTTTCTCAGCGCGGAAGTTGTTCCCCGTAAGGACGGCGGATTTGATACCACCTTTGGGCATGGATATTCGGCAGAGAGCGACCAATGCGGAAAATGGTTTGCCAATGATTTGGACAGGTATCTCGAACGTATGCGCGAGTTTTGCAAAGTCCGTGAACTGGACGGGTTGTATGCGGATATTCTCAACAAATATCTTGAACGACTAAAGAAGTACAATGGGTATAACTATGGCGACGAAAGCGATATTCGTGAGATAATCAACAGTGAGAAATATCTCGCTGTCAGTGATGATGAGACAATCCGCAATTTGTATATCGAGTGCGCGCGTCAATTGGGTTCAATTTACCGTGAATATATGTCGATGAATCATTAACCGAATATTCTTTGAAACCACTCAAATACAGCGAATTTCACCGTGATTTTCTGCGGTTTGCCGAAAGCGTCCAGTACGTTTTCGGCATTTTCGTCTTCGGATTCGGTTGAATCGTCCGAGTCATAGGTGGAAACAGCGGGGAGACACAGCTGCGGGAAAATCACGCACCACCAATTGTGACCCTCGCCGCTTCCGAGCGTGATTCTCAGAGCGCGGTAATCTCCGGCGGGGAGAATAAGGCGGTCGTATTCGCGTGTGGTGAAATACATCGTTGTAAGCTCAGCCTTTGCACCGTAATCAAAGCCGTTTTTACGGAGGAATTCCGTACATTCGCGCTCGATTTCGGGGATAAGCTTTTCGGCGCGGCTCTCGGCAAGTTCAAGCGTTTCGCAGTCGGAAAGCTCGGTTCCGAAACGCTCCAATACAAAATCGCGGAGTTTCAGCTTTATTTGTTGGTCTTCATCGCTGTCCGAATTCGCGGGGATATGCAGACGTAGAACCTCTGTTGTCACGTCATTGCACCGATTCGCGAACACCTGAAATCCGCCGAATGTTACCGAAAACAGAATCCCAAGCACTAAAACCGATATTGTAAGTATGTTTTTCATAAGTCCTCCTCGGCGCGAATTGCGCCAATGTAAATTCTTTGTTACGGAAATTATTGGAATATTTACGGAAATTATACAAAAAGCCCTTGCAAAATTTGCATAAATGGTGTATAATTAAAGTATGTAACTGTAATTATTTATAATGCGGAGAACTGCGTAAAAATATCGGCGCGGAGAAATCCGCTAATAAACGGAAAGGATGTTGCTGTTATGCCGCTTGAAGAAATAAACAGGGAATTCTCATTCCCATTGAAAAAAATGGTTGAGGAAATGAAGTTAGAGGTGCTGTATATGCCCGAAAACGGAGAAAATTCCCTCATTTCCAACAACGATACAAACCGTCCCGGACTACAATTGGCGGGTTTTTACGACTATTTTGATAACAAGCGCGTTCAGGTGTTGGGTAAGATGGAACACGCGTATCTTCAGGGTCTGGATTCCGACACCCGCAGAAAGCGCATTGAGGATCTGCTGTCCTATCGGTTTCCGGCGTTGGTTATTACACGTAATCTTGATGTGTTCCCTGAGCTGATGGAACAAGCGCCGAATTACGAGATTCCGATTCTCCGCACGGACGAGAGCACTACGGTGTTTATTTCCAAACTAATGGCATTCTTGAATCTCCAGCTTGCACCGAGAATCACCCGTCACGGCGTTCTTATCGAGATTTACGGCGAGGGCGTTATGATAATGGGAGAGAGCGGCGTCGGTAAGAGCGAGACCGCCGTGGAGCTTGTTAAGCGCGGACATCGCC
>CAYZQU010000142.1:0-5101 GCA_964480645.1 uncultured Ruminococcus sp.
GGACTTACGTCCGCGTTCGCTGAGCTTTGAATTTGCACGAGTTGCAATATAACCTTAATTGGGGTTATAGCGTAATTAATCTGCGTTCCTTTTTATGGTATTAATCTTTTTTATTCAAGTGTATGGCACGTATACAATCCCAGACCGCTTTTCCGACAGTGAAAACGTGTAATCAAAAATCACACTGTATTGGAACTGGGATTCTTAAGGGGCGCAAAGATTCCTTCATAAAACGTTCCCACACTATTATAATATATTTTTCCCAATTTGTAAAGATATTTCTTGACTTTTTTTGAAAAATGAGGTAAAATATAAATGAGGTTATAATTTTCATCTGATTTCAGATAAATTTTGATAAGGGGGCGAACCGAAATGAGATTTCAGGTGTCACCAATGTTTTCGGACAATATGGTGCTTCAGCGCGGAAAGAATATCCGCGTGTTCGGTACGGGTGAGGACGGATTGAAAATCACCGCGCAGCTGTGCGGATTTACCACCTCGTGTACTGTGGCGAACGGAGTGTGGCGGTTGGTATTTCCGCCGATGGGCGCGTGCCATTTTACTAATCTGGTGCTTACCGATGACGAAACAGGCGAGGATATTATTTTTGAGAATGTCGCAATCGGCGAGGTTTGGTTAGCTTGCGGCGGTTTGGGAATGGAGCTTCCGCTTGGGGCGTGCGCCACCGGTGAGAAAATCTTGAACAACAACAGTGAATCTGCCGATGTTCGACACTACTCAATGCCGCGCCGCACGGTGCTTGACGAGGATTACGAATCCGCGCTGAAATCGGCGAAATGGAATTCATACGTCAGCGATGAGGACAGCGGAAGCGCTGTCGGATTTTACTTCGCGAAAACAATGTCGGAATATCTTAATGTCACTGTTGGGGTTATTGAGTGCTGTTACGGAGAAACTCCCACACTGAGTTGGCTTAACACGGAGGGTATAGGCGATGTAGCCGCCGTTTTGTCGGGGGTCGCTCCAGACTCTCCGCGCGAGGCTCTCTCGCCGGGAATACTTTTTGAAAGTCTGATCAAGCCCGTTTGCCCGTATATCCTCAGCGGAGTGCTGTGGTATCACGGCGAGGCGGACGGCGAACGCGCAAACGCACATTTTATGAATCTCGTTCAGGTTTTGGACAGATGGCGCGAGACTTGGAAAAATCACGAGCTGCCGTTCATTATCGGACAGCTTCCGATGCTTGGCGGTAAATCCGATGACGGCGAGGAGTTTCCTATTATCCGCGAGTCGCAGATGAAGATGTACAATATTTTCAAGAATGTGGGAATATGTGTTCTTCTGGACTGTGCCAATGACGATTTCGTATCGGAGGTTGGCAGGCGGTTCGCTATGCAGGCGCTGAACATCATCAACGGCGGCTGTGACGGAGCGTTCGCGCCGACCCTTAAAAGTGCAATCTGGCGGGGAGATATGGTGGAGCTTCAGTTTAACGATGCGCGCGGCGGATTTAAGGTAATGAATGACGAGCCGAGTGGATTTGAGGTTTGCGGCACGGACGGCGTGTATTATCCAGCCATTGCGGACGTTTCGGGAGAGAAGATCTTCCTTACTTGTGAACAAGTTCCACAGCCCACAGCCGTGAGATATTTGTGGAGCAACTACGCGGAAATCCATATCAGAAGTATGTTCGGACTGCCCTTAGCTTCGTTCAGGGTGACTATGTAGCAAAGTAATACAAGTCCAAAGCAAGGCAATAACATCTCGTGCAAATCAAGAACGCGAGTGAAGACTTGCACGCAAATCGTGCAAGGGTTCGCTCAGCGAACGCACACCGCAGGTGTGCGTGGTTTATTATGTAATAGTCTAAAAGCAAGGCAATAATGTTTAGCGCAAATTGGGAACGCGCGTGCCACGGCGCACGCGTAGCGTGAGCTGTGGCACGCAGGCGAGCGCAAATGAAATCCGCTTTGCGGATTTCATTTGCGCGTTTCCCAATTTGCTTTTAAAATAGGAGGAAAAATGATTGCATTAGTAACGGGCGCAAGCTCGGGAATCGGGCGCGATATAGCGCGCAGTCTTGCGCGGCACGGAGTGAATGTGATACTTACCGCGCGCCGCCGCGACAGGCTTGCGGAGCTGAAAGACGAGCTTATCACCGAATTCGGCGTAAAGGCGATGTATATCACGGCGGATTTGTCCGATGAAAAACAGGTATTCGCGCTTTACAACGCGGTTAAGAAATATAATATAGATATTCTCGTGAATAATGCGGGATTCGGTGTGTTCGGAGAGTTCACCGAAACGAACATTTATTCCGAGTTGGAAATGATGAATGTAAACATTCGCGCGTTCCATATTTTGTTTAAGCTGTTTTTGCGGGATTTCAAACGCCGTGACTGCGGGTTTATCCTGAATACCGCCAGCGCGGCGGGATTCCTGCCCGGACCGTGGTTTTCTTCCTATTACGCAAGCAAGGCGTATGTGGTAAGAATGACGCAAGCCGTCCACGAGGAGCTTCGCCGCAAGAAAAGCAACGTTCGGGTTTCAATGCTCTGCCCCGGACCTGTTTCCACGGAGTTTTCCGAGACTGCGGGTGTTCGGTTTATGACAGTTCCGTATTCCAGTGAGCGTCTTGCGGAACACGCCGTTCGTGAGATGTTCGGGGGAACATTGCTTATTACCGAGGGCAAGCTCTCAAAGGCGGGATTAATGCTCGGAAAGCTTGTCCCCGATAGCCTGTTGGCGTGGGGCGCGGGTTGGTTTCAGTCGAAAAGAAAGAGGTCATAATGCCGAATATAACAGAGATAACCGTGCGTTATGCCGAAACAGACGCCATGGGCGTGGTTCATCACGCGGTCTATCCCGTGTGGTTTGAAATCGCGCGAACGGATTATATAAAAGCGGCGGGAATGTCCTATGCGGAGATGGAGCGGGGCGGCGTAATGCTCCCCGTGACGGGAATCACGTGCAATTACCGCCGCCCCGCGCATTACGACGACACATTGGAGATCACCGCGCGCATAACGCGGTTGAGTGTTGCGCGGATTGAGTTTACGTATACCGTTACGCGAAAAGGAGAAACAGAAATCCTTGCCACAGGCACAAGCTCTCACGGATTTGTGGACGCGAATACATTCGCCCCGCTGAATTTCAAGAAAACAATGCCAGAAATTTACTCCGTTCTGGAGCAGAAAGCGCGTGAAGACAACAAACTCTAATATTTACCCCTCGTTTTTTCGAGGGGATTTTTATTGCTTTTTTTCATTTAATTGCAGTTATGACCGTGTTATCATAAAGTCAGCACCAAAGGGCGCGAAAAATCATACACTGAAAGGAGGACTTTTTAATGGATAACACGGTGATAGTCGCGTTAATTTCATTAGTCGGAACACTCGGCGGCTCGCTCGGCGGAATTCTGGTAAGCTCCAAATTGACAGCATACCGAATCGAACAGCTTGAGAAAAAGGTTGAGGAACACAATCGGTTTGCACAGCGAATGCCGCTCGTGGAACAGCGTCTGGACGAAATCGAACAGGACGTAAACGAACTTAAACAGTATCATAAGGGGGTATAATTATGAAAATTGACTGGACACGTAAACTCACATCGCGTAAATTATGGGTATCTCTCGCGGGATTTGTCGCGGGATTAATCGTGATTTTCGGTGGTGAACAGGCGGACGCGGACAAAATCTCGGGAGCAATTATGAGCGGCGCGGCGGTCGTCGGCTACATACTCGGCGAGGGACTGACAGACGCTTCCGCCGCAAAAACAGCAAATCCAAATACCGGAGGTGAGGAAAATGAAGGGGATTGACGTAAGCGGCTGGCAAGGCAAAATTGATTTTAACAAGGTAAAATCCTCGGGAGTGGAGTTCGTTATTGTCAAGGCGGGATACGGCACTTCCATGGTGGACACCTTCGAGCGGAATTACGCGGAAGCTAAAAAGGCGGGGTTACACGTTGGCGCATATTGGTACAGTTACGCGATGTCTACGGCGGACGCTCTCGCCGAGGCGAAAGCCTGCGTAAAGGCGGTAAAAGGAAAACAGTTCGACTTCCCTGTTTATTTCGACCTTGAGGAACAGTCGCAATTCCAAAAGGGCAAGGAGTTCTGCGACAGTCTGGTGAATACATTCTGTCCGGAACTGGAGCGGAACGGATTTTTCACGGGGCTTTATATGAGCCGCTGGTTTTTGGAGAATTACATCTCCGAGAGCGTCCGCAAGCGGTTCGCGATTTGGGTCGCGGAGTATTCGTCGGTTAACCGTTATAAGGGGACTTACGGAATATGGCAGTACGGAGTCGGACGCGTTCCGGGAATCAGCGGCGATTGCGATATGAATATCGGATACATCGACTATCCCACGATAATCAAGAACGCGGGGCTGAACGGCTACGGGAAATCCGAATCTCCCGAACCTCCACCGAAAAAGTCCGTTGATGAAATCGCTAATGAGGTGATTCGCGGCGACTGGGGCGCGGGTGACGACCGAAAAAAGCGTCTTACCGAGGCGGGCTATGATTACTATGCAGTTCAGAAAAGGGTAAATGAGATGCTGTAAATAAAAAATCGGCGGAGTCTCCTCCGCCGATTTTTTTATTATCTGTTCCTAATTTCGTAAGTCTTGTTGTCCTCGCCGCAGCCGCAAAGCGACAGAATCATCGCCGCCGCGCAGAAAGACGTTAAAGTTCTTGTAAATTTCATAATTCATCATTCCTTTCGCGTACAATTATAGCACAAAAATTCTTAAATGTCTTTAAGGAATCCTTAAATATTCCTTAAATTTTTCTTAAATATTTCAGGTTGTAAAAATGTGGAAACTCTGTTTGGATTAAGGTTGACAATAGGCGAAAAATATGGTATAATAAAGACAGAACATAATATCTTTAACAGGGAAAACGTTCGACTTAGATTCACAAAATATTGGAATTACCCGCGCCGGCTCGGCGCTATGGTATAATAAGAACAGTGTAATAACCGTACAGCGAAAACGTAAAAATTCCAATCACAAAATATTGGGAATTGGGATTCTTAAGGGGCTTAGCCCCTTAAGCGGGGGTGTGGGGGCAGCGCCCCCACAAAATTACGCGGTTCGCAATTTGAAAAATTAAGACCCAAATTGCGAAAGCGAGTG
>CAYZQU010000143.1:0-5007 GCA_964480645.1 uncultured Ruminococcus sp.
CGAGAAAGATCCAGCGTTTCCTGTCACAGCCGTTCTCCGTTGCGGAGCAGTTTACCGGATTTGAGGGAAAATATGTTCCCATTAAGGAAACGATCCGCGGCTTTAAGGAGATTCTCGAGGGCAAGCACGATGATTTGCCCGAGTCGGCGTTCTTGTTTGTCGGAACAATTGACGAGGCTGTCGAGAAGGCTAAACAGCAGGCTTAACGAAAGGAGCATACAAAATTATGACTCCGTTTAAGTTACAGATCATTACGCCCGAAAAGACCGTTTTCGATGGAGAAACAGAGCAAATTATTGTCCGCACCACCGTCGGCGACGTCGGAATTCTGAACGGTCACGAGCCGTATTGCGCGGCGATTGCCATTGGGCAAATGCGGATTATGATTGACGGCGCGTTTCGGCGCGCGGCAACTTCGGGCGGAATTTTGAAGGTGTCAAAGGAAAAGACAACGATTCTGGTTCAGACCTGCGAATGGTCGGACGAGATTGATGTGGAACGCGCGAACGCCGCGAAATCCGCCGCTGAGGAGCGAATTAAGGAGGCAAAAAGCGACAAGGACTTGTTGCTTGCCGAGGCAAAGCTCAAGCGCGCGCTTAACCGAATCGACACATCGCATTTCAATTAAAAAAATCCCCCTCACACGAGGGGGATTTTAGTTGCCCCGTTCATCAGAGCGGGGATTTTTTAATTCAGCTTGAATTTGAATGAGAAATTGCAAAATTCCGAATCGGACGGCTGAATCTCACTTCGGTCGATTTTGAAACCACACGCGTAAACGTCCTTGTCAACAGACTCTAGAAGAAAAAACTCATCTCTGTCAAATTGAAATTCATTACAATAAAGTTCGCGATTCCTGTCATCGGTTATTGTGACTTCTATTTTGCCATTGGGAGTATTTCGGGGTTCATTCAAGTCCTTGAATCCGAAACATCTGATGTATAAACTGTTACTATCACGACTTATATTAAATTCGCACAAACTCTCTGTTTCTATAATAATCCCTCCAATATATGTTTATACTTATATTATATCATATAAATGTAAAATTGTCAAGTGATTTTTAACTATATAATTCATTTTATAACTATACAATATCAGTGTAAAATAATATCAAGAGGTGATTATTTTGCATTATGTTGATTTTAATGAGGTTGGAAAACGAATTGCGGCACGTCGCAGAGAACTTGGGCTTAAACAATGGCAAGTTAATGAGATGGCGGGACTTTGCAACAATTATATCTCCAATGTTGAGCGCGCTACAACTGTTATTAGTATTGATGTTTTGATGAAAATCTGCACTGCACTTGATACTACCCCAGACGTGCTACTTCTTGGAGCGGTTGCTGATGAGGACAACGACTATCTTCGTTCTATTACAAACCGCGTTCAGCAGATGTCCTCAAAACAGGCGCGGCTGGCACTCAGCCTAATGGACTGGATTCTCTCACAAAAATTGGAATAAAAACGTCGTTATCTGCTTGACATTTTATGCAAATTATGATATAATAAAGACGGAACATAATATCTTTAACAGGGAAAACTTTTGATTTTAAGTCAGCAAAATATTGGAATTACCTGCGCCGGCTCGGCGCTGTGATATAATAATGATAAGAAAAGGGGTGAAATTATGATTCAGATTAGACCAATATCAGATTTGAGAAACAAATTTACTGAAATAGAAAAACTCGTAAATGATGGGCAGCCTGTGTTCCTCACAAAAAACGGTTACGGAAGTATGGTAGTTATGAGCATTGAGCAATATTCCGCACAAAGTGAATATAACGATCGTATTGAGTCTATGCTCAATGAAGCCGATAGGGAAGCCGAAACCTGCGAACGTCGGCTTACAAGCGATGAGGTATTTGGCGAGATTCGGAGGAAGTTGAGTGAAAAATTATAAGCTTCGGTTTTTGCCGGGATTTTACAAGGAGCTTGAAGAAGCGGTAAATTATATTTCCGATACGCTCAAGAATCCGCAATCGGCTGAAAAACTTATTTCCGAGGTTGAATCGGCGATTTTGAACCGACTTGAGATGCCGCTTGCCGCTGAGCCGTATCAATCATCGCAAGAACGAAAAAATCCCTATTATCGAATATACATCGGGAATTATATCGTGTTTTATGTTGTTATTGATGATGTGATGGAAGTCAGAAGATTTTTTTACGGCAGGAGAGATTTCGACAGTCTTCTGTAATAATCATATAAAAAATCCCCCTCACTCGAGGGGGATTCCTTTATTCCCTTACTTGTTGAGATTTGCCTCGATCTTGTCGAGCTGAGCCTTAAGCTCTGCAGGAACTTTACCGCCCTTAGCCTCGATGTCCTCGGCATAGTAACGGCGCATTTCCGCAACTTCCTTGGTCCAGAGATCCTTGTTTACTTCAAGGAGCTTATCCATAACCGCGGGAGTTACCTCGTCTTCAATACCGGTAACATTGATGTCCTCGGGCTTGGGCAAATAGCCGATAGCGGTTTCGTTAGCGTCAACCTTGCCCTCACAGCGCTTGATGATCCAGTCGAGAACACGCATATTGTCGCCGAATCCCGGCCAGATGAAGTTTCCGTTTTCGTCCTGGTGGAACCAGTTTACATTGAAAATCTTCGGAGCTTTGTCACCAAGGGTCTTACCCATATCCAGCCAGTGCTGCCAGTAATCGGTAACATTGTAACCGATAAACGGTTTCATCGCCATCGGGTCGTGACGGAGTACGCCAACCGCGCCGGTAGCCGCCGCCGTTGTCTCGGAGGAAACAGCAGAACCAACATAAGTTCCGTGAGTCCAGTCAAACGACTGATAAACAAGCGGCGTGGTGGAAGCACGTCTGCCGCCGAAGATGATAGCCGAAATCGGCACGCCCTGCGGGTTGTTGAACTCAGAGGACAGGCACGGGCAGTTCTCCGCAGGAGCGGTGAAGCGAGAGTTCGGATGAGCGAGCTTCTGGGGCTTGCCGTCAGCGCCCATCTGAGCGGTAAACTCCTTGCCGTTTACCTTCGCGCCCTTCCATTCCTCGGCGTTCTCGGGCGGGTTCTTGTCGAGACCCTCCCACCAAACGGTGTTGTCATCAAGATTAATCGCGACATTGGTGAAAATCGCATTCTTCTTGGTGCATTCGAGAGCGTTGAAGTTGGACTTCGCGTTAGTTCCGGGAGCAACACCGAAGAATCCGTTCTCGGGATTTATCGCGTACAGTCTTCCGTCAGGACCGGGCTTCATCCACGCAATATCATCACCGACGGTGAATACTTCATAACCCATATCCTTGTAAACTTTAGGCGGAATCAGCATTGCGAGGTTGGTCTTGCCGCACGCTGACGGAAACGCCGCCGCAACATACTTGATGTCGCCGTCGGGCTTCTTGACGCCGAGGATAAGCATGTGTTCTGCCATCCAGCCCTCTTTCCAGCCCTGATAAGACGCGATTCTCAGTGCGAAGCACTTCTTGCCGAGCAGAACGTTTCCGCCGTAAGCGGAGTTGATAGACCAGATTGTGTTGTCCTCGGGGAACTGTACGATATAACGCTTTTCGGGGTCAACATCAGCCTTGCTGTGCAGTCCGCGAACGAAGTCGTTGGAATCGTCGGGCAGGTTCTTGAATGCCTGCTCACCCATACGCGTCATAATGTTCATATTCAGAACAACGTAAATGGAGTCGGTAAGCTCCACGCCTACTTTCGCGATAGGCGAACCGATAGGACCCATCGAATACGGGATAACATACATTGTTCTGCCCTTCATTACGCCGTCATACATCGGAGTGAGCATTGCGTACATTTCCTTGGGATCCATCCAGTTATTGGTAGGACCTGCGTTTTCCTTCTTGCGGGAGCAGATGAACGTTCTGTCCTCCACACGCGCAACATCATTCGGCTTGGTTCTGTGATAGAGACAGCCGGGGAACTTGTCCTCGTTGAGACGCTTCATCTCGCCGGTTGAAACCGCTTCGTCAATCAGCGAATCGAGCTGAGCCTTCGAGCCGTCGATCCAGACAACCTTGTCGGGTTTTGTGAGAGCGGTCATCTCGTCAATCCATTTCAGCACATTGGGGTTTTTAGTCAATGCCATAACAGTTAAATCTCCTTACTAATTATTTGAGAGCATATAAAAAACTCTCTCCACAATTACCATTATACACGAAAAAAATCAAGTTGTCAAGGAAAATTTATCATTTTTTGATAAATTTCTACCGGTATTTTAGTTAAGATATACAAATATGTGTGAAAATACATAGCAGGCTCCCGCGAGAGCCTGCTATGTTTTATGGAGGAAAATGAAAAAATTACTTTCTCTTCTTGGCAACGATTACCGTGCCTGCCGCGAGAGCTATTACGCCAAAGGCTGCCGCGATTCCTGCTACGCCGGTGTCGGAATTGTCAGGTGTGCTTGTAGGCTCACTTGTCGGGGTGGAGTTCGGTTCGCTGGTTGGTTCGGAGGTGGTGTTGCCGTTGTTATTGGTGTCCGAAATTTCCTTGAATTCGTGACCGAAGCGTTCTGCGTACTCTTCCGCGTAAGAGCCTTTAACTCCGTAGATAGTCTTAAGGCTATCATCAAAAACATTAACATTAAAACTGGTTTCGCTGTTGGGGATAGTTATGCTTGTAATGCCTGTGCAACCGCTGAAAGCATTCATGTCAATTTCGATCACGCTGTTGGGAATAGTTACACCTGTAAGGTTTGCACAACCACCAAAAGCACCTGTACCGATTTGAGTCACGCCTTCGGGAATAGTTGCAACTCCATTCTTACCTGCGACACAAGTCTCTAAAAGAACATTGCCGTCATCAAGTTTCACAAGCAAAAATCCGTCTTCAAAGTAATAAGGTTGATTTCCTTTTTCAACATTAATGCTTGTAAGGCTTGTGCAACCGTAGAAAACCCAACCTCCCATTCCGGTCAAGCTGTTGGGAAGATTTACGCTTGTAAGGCTTGTGCAACCCGCGAAAGCCTCTGAGTCAATATAGGTCACACTGTTGGGGATAGTTACGCTTGTAAGACTTGTGCAACC
>CAYZQU010000144.1:0-2314 GCA_964480645.1 uncultured Ruminococcus sp.
GTTCGCCGAGAATAGCGCGCTCCTTGTAAACGCAGCAGCGCATGGTCGGCACCTTTCCGGGTACAATAATCTTTGGAATATCGAGAACGTTTTCAAGCAGCGTTCCCGCCCACGCCTCGCGCGCGACTTCCCTTAACACCTTATATTTTAAGTATTGAACCTTGGTGTCGAATTTATACTGCTTTTTAGCGGCAGGTTTGTTCTGCACGGGTGTTTCCATAATAGTTTCTCCTTAAAAATAATTTACCTTAATTTTCTTGCCCATCTTTTTCAAGCTTTCTGAAAGCTCGCTTACAAGCTGCATTTTAATGTTGAAGTTAATCGGCAGATTCGGGTTCTGATGGGCGGGATTAATCGCTCTGCCGACATAGAAGTTTATATCCGTGGCTTCCTCAAACAGCATACGCGAAATAAGTGCCGCGCCGTCTTGTTTGTAGTTCCACTGCTTATAGCTCTCGTTGTCCGAGAGATAGTCTTTTGCGTATTCGTTCACACGGTTTATTGTAATAACGCCCTCCGTCACCAGATCCACGCCCTCGATAGTCGCTGTTGGCGGAATTTCGGGGTCAAAGTAGTTGATGTTCGGAATAATCGGGTGATTGAGGTATTGAGATACAATCGTTGATGTTGTTCCGCCGCAGACTATGTGCTTTCCGCCCTTTGACAAAAACAGGGAAACCATTTTCTCACAGTCGTTGCGGTCAGAGGGAGGACCTATCATCAGGTTTATCTGCTGACGCGCGCGGATTCTGACCACAAGTGCTGTGGTATCGTCTCCCGGATTACCTCCGTAAAGCTTCAAGCATTGGTCGGTAAGTACCGTAGCAAGTGTTTTTGCCGTGAACCCGACGTCGGTCAGCGTTTCCATAAACTCGGCGATTTCTTTGCGTTCCCAGCCGAAATTCAGTGACATTCCGACACCCGCGTGAATACAGCCGTCACTCATTGCAACAAACGTGTCATTCTCCTGAAGCATTACATGCCCCTTGTGAATCAATTTGCCCTCAATATTCATATCCTGAAGTGGGATTTCATATTGCTGACCGTTTCTGTACATAATCACATCGGGATTATCATAGCAGATAATCTCCGCTTCTTCGTTGTGAATCAAGCGGATAATTGTAAACGTGGAGTAAGCCACTTCGCGAACCTTGCAAATTGGCAGGGTAGCGGCGATAGTTTTGACGCATTCCTCAAGTGCAATTCCTTGAGAAGTCATAGTGGCGATGATTTTTGAGGTGAGCGTCGAGAGAATAGACGCTTTAACGCCGCTGCCCAAGCCGTCTGCCAGCACCAGAACCGTAGAATCGTCCGGCATTTCGATAATCTCAATGTGGTCGCCGCAGAGTTGTTCCCCAACGTGGTTCAGGCTTTTCCAGCCAATATCGGCGCACAGGTTATTCATTGGCAATCGACTCCTTCAGTTTCATAAGCGCAACCTTTGTTTCAGCGGCAGTTTCACCCAGCAAAGAGGCAATTTCCTGAACAATACGCATTTGATTTTCAACCACCTTATCGGCAATATCCGCAGTAGTTTTTCCAACGTTTTCCTTACGTACTTTTGCCTTTTCTTCTTCGGTAACGTCACGCATAAGACAGATTACGATCCGATATTCGGAATCATAAATAACCGACTGTTCAACAAATTTGTCGTATTCTGTCAAATATTTCCGCTCATTATGAACAGCTTTGTTGCTCTGCATAACCTCCATAAACACGGACGGATCCAGCAAGCGGATAATCTGCTCACCCATAACGTCCGAGGCTCTGGGAATATTCATAAGTTGAAGCGCCGCCTTGTTGATCTGCTGAATTTCAAGATTTTCATTCATTGCAATAATACCGTTCGGCGAGCTGGAAATGATATTGTCCGAGAAGCTCTCCGCCTTGTCTTTCAGGAACGGCAGACACATCGAAATATCCGCTTTTCCACGGTAAATCGCAATAGCTTTTTCACGGCAAGTCTCGTATCCGCAAGAACCGCAGTTCAGCTCCTGGTCGGGACGCGTCTTTCCCATTTTACGCAAAATCGCGGTAATCTCCTCCTCGGTGGGCATTGCCGATTTGGTATCCAGAAATGTCATATTCTTGTGAATTTCGCTCTTGTCCGGCTGTGTAACAACGAAATCATCATTGCCCGCGTATTTGTTGATTGCCATTGCCGAAGCAACAGGGGATTTTTTGTACTTCTCCATAACCGGTCCGTTTGCGCAGCTCCCTTCGCAGGCTGACATTTCGATAAAGCAGTTATGCAGCTTGCCCTCAAGAATTTCCTCAAGAGCCATTTTGCAGTTTTCCACGCCGTCAAACGCGA
>CAYZQU010000144.1:2324-4941 GCA_964480645.1 uncultured Ruminococcus sp.
ATAGTTGGGATCGCGCTCGCGCATTGTACGCAGGATTCCTCCCGTTGTCGGGAACAATCTCGCGAGACTCTGATTATTGTCATCAATTGATTTTTCGGGAGTAACCCCCGCTTCCTTAAACCAGTTGGTCAGCTCCTCAAACGTGAGGACTTCGTCCGTATAGCCGCCATACCGCGCCGCCTCCTCTTTCTTGGAAACGCACGGTCCGATAAACACGGTTTTACAACCGTTGTAACGATTTTTGAGGTCTTGGCAGTGCGCCTGCATAGGGGAGAGGACGTCCGCGAGGTATTTCAGCGCTTCGGGATAATACTTCTGAATCAACAGATTCACAGAGTTACAGCAAGATGAAATAAGCACATCACGCTTATCCTCACGAACCAAACGTTCGTATTCCGTCTTCACGATTGTCGCCCCGATAGCGGTTTCTTCCGCTCCGGCAAATCCGAGCTTCTTAAGCGCGTCGGTGAGGGAATCAATGCCCACGCCGTAATTCGCGACAAAGCTGGGAGCGACGGAAGCGTAAACTTTCTCACCCGAGGTGATGAGATATTTCACGCGTTCGGTAGAATCGGCAATCTCTTTTGCGTTCTGAGGACAGACCACGAAGCACTGTCCACAGAGAATACACTCATCACCAATAATATTCGCCTGATTCCCCGAAAATCGAATTGATTTGACGGGGCAATGCCGTATGCACTTATAACAATTCTTGCAGTTTGATTTTTTGAGCTTCAAAAATTCCGCCATAAAAATCACTCCTTATTTTGATTAACGCGTAACAACCAACACTTCCCGCTACAAAATATATTGCAGCGGGAAGTGGCGATATTCGTCAGATTAAATGTTGGAAAGGATTTGCGACTTGAAGAAATCCTCGACTGTATCGGGTGAAACCGAAAAGTTCTTGTCGTCAACGGTAACGCATACGCCGTTCTGGCAGTTATTCATACAAAATGTACCGCCAAGCTCCACCTTGTCTTTCAGATTGTTTTCCGCAATAAGGTATTGAAGACTTTCAACTACACGGCGTGAACCTTTAAGGTGACAGGAGCTGCCTATACAAACAGTAACCTTCATTAGAAATTCCTCCTATTATTCGTATTCAACAACATTAACCCAGTTAAGCAGAAATTCACGTTCCTCGGGCTTACCTTTTACGGATTGTGAAGCCGCTACGATGGGCAGCCATTTCTGGATATACTGCTTTGCGGTATCGCTCTTCCGGCAGAAAAGTTCAAGATACTTTTCCGCAAGCTCAAGCTCGCCGTTAAGATTGAACAGAAGATATGTTCTCGCAACATCAGCGGAAGCGTTGCCCTGTGTAACGTGGCTCCAATCAAGGATGTAAGGAGTTCCATCGTCCTTCACGATAATATTTGAGGGGTTGAAGTCGCCGTGGCAAACCTTAACATGCTTGGGCATAGATTCCAGACGAGTATGCAGTTCATAACGTGTGGTAGCGTCCAGATCCGCTTCGCTGATTTTACGACTCATCTTGTCTTTCAGCTTGTTGAGCATCGGGCACTTGGCTGCGTGAACCTGCATCTGCAAATCCACAAACATATTCAGATATTCGTCCTTCTTCTGAGGATTGTCTTTCATCAACTGTGCAAGCGTCTTCCCCTGAATAAATTCTGAAACGATGGCCCACTTACCGTCAATAGTCTTAACTTCAAGAATTTTGGGCACATTAATGCCTATATTTTCAACACGCGCCTGATTGAGTGCCTCATTTAAGACATCATATTTTGCGTAATCTTCATCGAATACCTTAACGGCGGTATCACCCTCGTGATAAATCGTCTTGCGGGTACGAACGGCAATAATTCTATCTGACATATAGCTTTTCCTCCTAAATGTGATTTTTCTGTTTGGGTATTTGCACCGCCGGAAGCGACATCAACATATCCTGTGTTATTATTCTTCCGGCGAAACAAAATCCGTTTTATCAGCAAAGCTTGGTGGTCTTGCCGTAATATGCGTTCAGATACATCTGCTTGATTTCGCTCATCAGCGGATAGCGCGGGTTAGCGCCGGTACACTGGTCATCGAACGCCTGCTCAACCATAGCGTCAAGTCTATCAAGGAAGTCCTTCTCATCGGGAACATAGTCGCGGATAGTTTTCTTGATGCCGATGTAGTCCTTAAGCTCATCAATCTTGGCAATCATTGCCTCAACCTTTTCCTCATCGGTATTGCCCTTGCAGCCCAACTCTTCAGCAACCTCAGCATAACGACGCAGAGTGTGCGGGTGAGTGTACTGAGAGAAAGTACCCATCTTGGTGGGCTTTTCCGCAGAATTGAAGCGAACAACCTCGTCAATCAGCAGAGCGTTCGCAACACCGTGCGGAATGTGATGGAACGCACCAAGCTTATGCGCCATAGAGTGGCACACGCCAAGGAACGCGTTTGCAAACGCCATACCCGCCATAGTAGCCGCATTTGCCATTTTCTCGCGAGCCTCATGGTCGGGAGTGGGGTTGGGATTATCTCTTGAAGGAGCGGAATCGTATGCTCTGGGCAGGTAGTTGAAGATTACTTTCAGCGACTGCTTAGCCAGACCGTCGGTGTAGTCGGTAGCCATAACGGAAGCGAGCGCTTCGAGGTCGTGCGT
>CAYZQU010000145.1:0-2258 GCA_964480645.1 uncultured Ruminococcus sp.
ATTTTTCGAAATTTCTTAAAAAAGATTCAAGGCAACACCGCACTGAGCGCTTTGAGCGGTGTTATCTTAAGGATAAACGCAATTAAAACTTCCTTTTTATCTAAAATCAATCCTTATATTTGGTCTTGATAGTAAAGCATAACTAATTCCGCGATATTGTGTGCAACAACTTTTGAGGTATATTCTTCATGCTCGAATACAAAGATAGAGGTTGATTGAATTGTGCCATTATCAATTCTGTACCCATAATAATCTCCGATACCGTTTCCCGCAATAAAAAGGAATTCGCTAAAATTGAAAAGTTCGGGTTCGATAATCTCGGGATTGATACTGCGAATCTTTGGATTTTCTTTCACTATTTGTTCAAGAGACCATAGGAGAAAATTATCGCCGTTTGTTTCGAACAGAAGACTTTTCAACGCGTCGGGAAAAAGGATATTCAACATTTTTTCGGCTTCACGTACTTCATCTTTCGTTACCGGTGGTTGAATTTTCATACTATTGTTTTTGGCTGCATACTGCCTTAATAAATCAACGTACATAACTCAATTCCCCATAATAACGTCCAAGCACGGCGGTAAATGGTACATATGATGGTCGGTGAGCGGCGTGAGAATCATTCCACCGACGGTCAGACGCCCCCAGAACACAAGCAGCCAAACCGAACGGAAGTCTGTTGTTACGCCGCCTTGACGCAGAATCTCCATCACATTTTCCTCAGGAACCATATTTTTAACCTGTTCTAATGTCAGGTTTTGGATTATCTTGCGGGTATTTTTCCCGACCTCAAGCATATATTGTTTCAATTCGGCAACATTCAGATTCGCGCAAAATTCTTTTGCCTCATCAAAATCCAACGCGTTTCCGGTGTCGGTGATTGACGCGCCGATACGTTTCTGCCAGTCCGTGTTGAAAACCTGCTCCTTTTCGGCAATCAGAAGATTACTCACCAAGTCTTCAATGCGGTAAATATGCCACAAATGCCATACCATAGGAACAATATCCGTACCCGCATAAGTGAGGTCAACCCCGCTGTTCATACGATTCGTGGGAACATTCTGATGACCGTCCAGCACATAATCAATTACCAAATCAGCAGCCGTTTTCTCCTTGCGCCCTGAAATCTCTGCGGGATGTACCATCGCGTGAACCTCAAGCGTCAACTCCCGAATCGACGCAATATCGTCCCCCTCTAGCACGGACTTCAACTCGTCATATTTTGTGTGAAACGGCGCATAAAAATCTTCCTTTATCATACAGAATCTCCTTATAATATGTAATTTCCCTATTGATAATAAGAAAGCCATAACTTACCATACCCCCGCAAGTTGTTGCGGGGGTAATAATTCACTAAATAATCGCACAATCCAATCTAAAGCACCCTCGCTCCTTGGCGAACTTGACATGGTGCGTGAAATAACCGCTCTTGCCATCAAACGTACCGACCTTGACATACAGAGTACCCTCGGCGTTCTGCTCGTTGTTCTCGGAGATTACAAGCACCGCCTCGGAGAGGTCAACCGTAGTCAAACTACCACTCGCACTTAGCGATTTAAGAGTATCTCCCGCAGATTTGGTAAAACATTCGTTAATCGCCTCAGAGAGCTTTTCCTCGGTATCCAGTCCCGCTTCCGCGCACTTGTTGGTCGCAATCGCGTTCTGTACACCCGCGCCAAGATTCAGTGCTGTGCGAAGCTCCTCGGTGGAGTACTCCGTGGGTTGTTCAAGAACCGCGCCTTTATTCGCAGAGTTGTAAACAGATGGAACAATCCGCACGGAACCGTTGCTAACCAACGCTGTATATGTTGATGAGAAGCTGCGCTTGAAGTCGATTTTTGCAGCGTTCGCAACGGACTTGTCAATTTTTACAAGCACGCCGCCTTCCACCTTGTAGTACTCGCCGTCTATCGTGCAAGTATGAAGCGACACACCGAACGTTGTATTCGCGCTTGTGGGAATAAGACTTTCCGTAGCCGGGTCAAAAATCGCATTAGAAGAACCGTAACTCATCACCGCGTGAGTAAACGCGGAATTCACAATTGCACTGTAAACTCCCTCAAGCTCCGAAACAACATTTCCATTTCCCTTGTAAATAGTTGTCTTTCCGTTTGCCGAATCGCTGAAATATACAGTTCCGTTCAACTCACCGAGAATATTGACATTCGCGCCGTCCATAAACAGCGTTTCGGCATCTGCCGCCTGATAGCCGTTCAGGTGCGCGGTATAGAGGAAATAAGCCCCTCCGTCAAACACATTCA
>CAYZQU010000145.1:2268-4939 GCA_964480645.1 uncultured Ruminococcus sp.
TTCTCGTTGTACGCCGCAGAAGCAATAGTGCCCTCTCCGACAAAGCTCTCCACGCTCATATCGTTGATCGTGCAGTTGTATGCGTCAACAATGAACATCTTGCGGCGGATTCCGTTGTCCTTGCCTATAACCATCAGCCGTGAACCATTCTCGGAAATCCAGCACACCTGTGCGTCCTCAATATCCTGAGATGCCACAAGAGTTTCAGACTCTCCGTTCCATTTATATAACCGCACAGAACTTGCCGTCTTGACATAGAACACGTCCTCATTCAGGAAATACGCGCGTTCCGCGCCTAAATCGTCCGTGATGTATGAGAATCCCGCGCTGTGCCCATTCGGGAGATTAACTCCCATCGGCAGCTTGATTTCCGTGTTCTGCGGCACGACAATCGGAACGTCCACAACGGGATTATCCGGAACATCAACATTGCTGTTGTCGCCGTCAATTCCGCCGCCCGAAACGTCAATATCCGTCGGCTCGGAAGAAATATTGGAATCCCCATTGTCGGAACTGTTGGAATTATCAATATTTTCCAAATCTCCGACAGGAGAAATAGGCGTTACACTGTTGAAATCCTCGGCAGAAGCGATTTCCGCCAACAGCACATGTTGGTTTGTCATCAGCGACTTCATCAGATGTCCCGGACAATTGATTATCGCGCCTGTAATCGCGCCGTTTCCACTCTCGAAAACAGCCCCGACCTGTTCACTGCCAACTGCTTTCGAACCATCTTCCAAAAACAGTATTTTCACAGGGACGCTTGTATCGGAATATGCGGTCAGAACATTCTGAACCTCCGCCGGGGACAGTGTGCTGTTAAACGACACCAACACATCAACCGGCATCGCGGAATTCTCGTTTTCATCAGCATCGATCTTCGCCTTGTCTATACGCTGCTTATCGGAAAGCGCGGCAAGGTCTCCGCCGCTGTAAACCGCGCCCTTGTTGTGACCCGTCAAGCTGAACGTGGCAGTGCCCACCGCGACAACCAGTGCTGCCGCTGCAGCAGTCATACCTATATATAACGGGAGAGGCTTTTTTCCCGCGTATTTGCCCTTTTGGGCATTATTCAGAATTTTGTCCTTATCAAACGCGTATTCGCTCATAAGCTCCTTGTAAAAGTCACGCTTATTCACAACACCCCTCCTCTCTAAATTTCTTGATTTAATAATTTCGCGTCTCGCGGCCTTCGGGGACTATTGCCCCCGCCGCCGAATCGAGCAACGCATACGATTCAAACAATCGTTTCAAAGGTTGAACTTCTTTTTCTGCTTTTCAATGGTGCGGTAAAGCTTAGTCTTGACCGTAGAAACATTCAGACCCAGCTTATCGGCGACCTCATCCAGTTTCATATCGCAAACAAAATGCAGGTAAAAAATCCGTCCTACCGTCTCGTCGCGATTCATAATGTCGTCAAAGATTTGCTTCGCAAGGATTTTGTTGTTCAAAACATCTTCAAGAAGCGGTTCATCGCGGGAAAGCTCGGCATCCAGAGCGGCAGATTCCTCCTCGGAAAAGTCCGACATATTCTTGACACGATCGCGCCGCTTTATGAAACTCGCGAGAAAACTGCGGCACTCAAACTTGGCGATATTTATAAGAAACGCCTCTGCGGATTCAATGTCCTCATATCCCTTATCGGAAATACGCTTGTAGAATCTGGTATAGACGTTCTGGATAATGTCCTCCGCGTCCTGAAGACGCGATGCGTGGCTTGTAACGAATCGCGACACCGCAGTGAACGTAGCGGCATAAACGTCGTTAAAATAGGAATCTATTTCGGGCTTGCTCAATGCCGCTTCACCTCGTCTTTCGTATCCGAAACACCATTGCACGCCCTTAACGTTCTTTTGTACACCTTACGTGCCTTTGAACGTCCTTGCACGCCCGTGAACAAATTCCTCACCCTTGCAATTTGGTAGTCGGGCGATATTGGGAAAAAGTTTCACTAATTTACAGGTATTTCGGCAACATTTCACTCATGTGCTGTATTTTTGAATTTATGGTATAACTGTCCGTTAACGCGCGGAGCGAACGAAGTGAGCGTATGCGCGTGGACATAAAGGTATAATAAAGACTCTGCCTTTATTATACCACAAAATAATTCATTTGTCAATTTTTCACAATATACTTTACAAATCCATACAAATGTGCTATAATTATAATGGATTAATTGTGCGAGTATATTCCGCAACAGGCAAAGCAAGAAACTCCGCTGTTGCGCGTTAAACAATAAGGAGGAAAAAATGCTTAAACCGTTTTCTGATAAAATGGCAAATCTCGTGCCGTCGGCAATCCGCGAGATTCTGAAATTCACGGCAGACCCAGAGGTAATCAGTTTCGCGGCGGGAAACCCCGCGCCCGAAGCATTCCCTGTGGAGACCATACGGCGGCTGTCGGACGAAATCCTTGCCGATGAACCGATAAATGCGCTTCAATATTCCGTGACAGAGGGATACGCTCCGTTGCGAAAGTGGCTTGAAAGCGACCTGCGCGCCAAAAATATGTTCGCTAACAACGATATGGTTATCGTTACTGCCGGCGCACAGCAAGCAATCGAAACCACCGCGAAAATCCTCTGTAACGAGGGGGACGCGATATTGTGCGAGAATCCGAGCTTTATTGGCTCTCTGAACGCATTCAGGAGCTACGGAGTAAAGCTTGTTGG
>CAYZQU010000146.1:0-4930 GCA_964480645.1 uncultured Ruminococcus sp.
TAGGGCGGCACATCAAGGGCTTTGGCAATATCGAATAATGTATCAAGGGAGATTGTGCGGTTTATATTCGGAGCTTCTACCGCACCGATAAAGGCAGTGTTTTTATCTATTTTTTCGGCAAGCTGTTCTTGCGTAAAACCGCGTAGTTTTCGGTAATAGCTTATTTTTAAGCCGATTCTTTTATACAGTCCGTAATACTCTTCTTTCATAATTTTTCGTATTTCACTATATCCTCAATTTTACAGTCCAATATTCCACAAAGGTCGTCAAGCAACTGTGTGGTGACACCTAAATTGTGACGCAAACGGTGAATAGTACTGCTGCTGATATTGTATTTATTTATAAGGATGTATGTCGAAACACCCTTTTGTTTCATCGTTTCCCATAGCGGGGTATATACAATCATTTTTATCACCTAATAATATTATAAAATATTATCAACTACTTGAAAATAGTCGTATTTTAGACTATAATATTATGTAAGGAGATGATGCTAATTATGAATATTTTTACAGTCAGCCTGTTCGGGCATAGGCAGATAACAAATCCATACGAAATAGAAACAGCCCTTGCCGAGGAGGTTGGGACGCTTATCCGCTCAAAGGAGTATGTTGAGTTTCTTGTCGGGCGGAACGGGGAATTCGATTTGCTGGCGGCATCGGTGATACGACAGACGCGTAACGCTCTTGATTTCGGCAACAACGCGTTGATTCTCGTTTTGCCGTATATTACGGGGGAGTACCGCGAAAACACCTCTGCTTTCGAGAACTACTACGATGAAATCGAAATCTGCGGAGAGGACTGCCATTTCAAAGCCGCGTTTCAAGCGCGGAATCGTATGATGGTTGACCGCTCGGACTTGGTAATCTGCTGTGTCAGTCACAAGAGCGGGGGGGAGCGTTTCAAACAATTCAATACGCGCAAAAACAAAATAAAAGGGTTATAAATCTCGCGGAGGGAAAATAAAAATCCCGCTCCGAAAGGAACGGGATAATATCCGATATAATGTTGATTAACGCTTCGAGAACTGCGGCGCGCGACGAGCGGCTTTCAAGCCGTACTTCTTTCTTTCCTTCATTCTCGGGTCACGAGTGAGGAATCCCGCTTTCTTGAGAACGGGACGAAGCTCGTCCGAATACTGGAGCAATGCTCTGGACAGACCGTGACGGATCGCGCCCGCCTGACCTGTAACACCGCCGCCCTCAACAGTGCAAACGATGTCAAACTTCTCGAGCAAATCGGTAAGCGCGAGCGGCTGACGAACAATCAGCTTGAGAGTATCAAGACCGAAATAATCGTCAATATCTCTGCCATTGATAGTGATAGAACCGCTTCCGGGATAAACTCTTACACGAGCGACAGAGTGCTTTCTTCTGCCCGTGCCATAGTAGTAAGGTTTTGATTCGTACATAAAAAGCCCTCCTTAAAACTTGTACTCAACGGGCTTCTGAGCCGCGTTGTTATGCTCTGCTCCCGCATAGCAGCGAAGTCTCGTAAGAGCCTTTCTGCCAAGGGTGTTATCGGGCAGCATTCCGTTAACCGCGAGAGTCATTGCCTTTTCGGGATTATCCTTCATCAGCTTGTCGTAGCCTACCTCTCTGAGGTGACCGATCCAGCCGGTGTGCCATCTGTAAACCTTTTTCTCCAGCTTCTTGCCGGTGAGAACAGCCTTAGAGCAATTGATGATGATTACGTGGTCGCCGCAGTCCACATGAGGAGTGAACGTAGGCTTATGCTTGCCTCTGAGCAGATGAGCCGCCATTGCCGCAACACGTCCGAGCGGCTTATCGGCAGCGTCAAGGACGTACCAGGTGCGCTCAACTTCCGCGGGCTTTGCCATATAAGTTGACATAAATTTTTCCTCCTGTTAGTTTTGTGCTTTAATTTCGCTTTTCTCTCCGCCAACGGCGGGGAGAAAAGCGAAAGTGTGATATATTAACAACATTTGTTATTATATCACGTTTTTATCGTTTTGTCAAGAGATTTTTTCACCAAATTTGAAATATATCCCGATTTCTCATTAATTCTCTGCAAATCACTCTGTTTTTCTCATTTTCTTGAAGTTCATTTCATTTTTTGTTATATCATTATAAAACGGAGAATATTCAAGAAAATTAAAGAAAATACCATAATAACGAAATTATTTTACCGATTTGGCGATTTTTAGCGATATTTTAGACGGCGATTTGCTGCCTCTTGACAAAAGCTATTATTAAATGTATAATTATACTAAGAGGAAAAATTAACAAGAGCAGTTTTTCATTAAGAGGTATATATGAAGAAAATTATATTTATTGCTACAATCCTTACAGCTTTAATGATGTTCTCTCACTTTACGGAATGCACAGCTTTCGCGTCATCAAGTACATCACTGCCGAGAAATTATCTTGAAGGGAACGAGTTGGAAATTTACCAACAAATTCTAAGAAATATTATTTCCATATCCAAGGGTGAGCGAGGCGCGGAATCGTTTTACATAAACGTATCCAAGCCATTCAACAGTGAGTCGGAATATAAAGATGCTATTAAAAAGGCTATGTTCTTTATCAACAACTACGCTCCCGAATATCTCTATTGGAATGACGGAAGAGGGTATCACGTTTATAATACTGTACGCTGCAGAATAACTTACGGCATTTCACCCGCGTTTCAGGAATTTGGCAACAAATACAAAATCAGCGCCAAAAAACTTAATTACGCCCAAAAAGCGCTTTCAAACGCAAAAGAAATAGCCGATAAATATCAGGAAAAGAGCGACTATGAAAAGGTTTGGGGCTACGCCGAGGAAATATGCGCCCTCAGTTCTTACAATCACTATGCGGCGGATAATGATGAGGAATATTACGAAAAAAACACCGGTCCGTGGAATATTTTGTATGTTTTTGACCGTGACACTTCAACCAATGTTGTCTGCGGCGGATATGCCAGAGCTTTTCAGTATCTTTGCAGTTTGGGAGGGGTTGAATGTCACTACATTACAGGATATATAAAGGAAGGGTATCATGCGTGGAACATCGTAGTAATTGACGGGAAAAATTACTTTGTTGACCTGACTGTATGCAGCCAATATTCCTCCGGCGATATATTACGGCATCACCCGTATGTTATGAATAGTGTTAAATCCTCTAACGCGAGTAGTTTCAAAACATACTACTCCGATTCCGGAATGACACACTCTCACTCGTATACATATCACGAAGATGAACAGGAATATCTCCCTGAAAGCCTTCGTGTTCTCACCACAAAAGCGTATTCCCAAAAACCGCCTACCATTATTATTATGATTGTCGTTTTTTTGGCAATAGAGGTGGTGTTTCTTCTTGTTAAAAGGAAAAGGAAATGCCAATGATGTCCATTCGGTGCAAGAACCAAACTTCCGAGAACCTACAAACACAAACGTCCGACTGAAAAGTCGGGCGTTTTCCCGCATAAGCGTATTGAATTTTGATTCTCAATGTGCTATAATATATAAAAAGGAGAGTAATCTTTATGAATAATCACATTAAACTGCTTGCCGTCATATTAGGAATATCTTGCTTATGCGGATGTAATAACGAACTTGGTGTTGGCAATCTCAACGACCTTACAACCGAGCCACATCTAGAAATTGCGGACTACAGTGAAATCAAGGAGGGCTACTACCTCTCCGATTCGGGGGACGGAAGCTATTACATTATAAAAGATAGAAAGTTTTCGCTTGTAAACTATGATTGGGAAAAGGCTGTTCGCGAACGCAATCAACAGGGCAATATGACCTCCTCCGAATATGAGGAATACACAAGTGAAGAGGTACGGGAAGCAATCGAAATGTATGTCAATAAATCGTTTATTCCCGTAAAGTACTGCAATTATTCCGCGTCTTACCCTTATATGATGTTAGTGTCGAATATTAAGGGAGAAGAGATATTAGAAGATAACTCCAATAAGCGAGGTATTTATTTAATTGACGAAAATACAATTGGGTTACCTTATGAACCGCCGTTTTATGTCTACTGTGGCACATCTCTCCCCGATAATGTACAAACACAAACGTCCGACTGAAAAGTCGGGCGTTTTCCTACATATTTGAGTGACAAAAGCTGTGAAAAATATGAATTTCGAGATGATTTGGATTTTCTGAATTGGAGATTTCTATTAGCTTTTCAAATTGTTCTTTAGCGATATTGTAATCGGAATCCGGCGTTTTTGAGTCAATCAGAACACAGAATCTTCCCCAACCCGTGCGAAAGAGTCTGCCGAATTTCCCGAAGCTTTGATTAACAATGCAAGCTGTTTCCTTTATAAGAGCGTCACTCGCCTCATGACCGCAATAATCGTCAACATACTTTAGGTTGCTAATCTCCGAAAATATAATTCGGAAATGCGGCAGACCGCTTTTTACACAAGCTTCAAGATAATCCAGACAAGCGGTGGAATCGCCAATTCCGGTAAGTTCATCATAATGTAACGATTCGATTTCCATAGCTTGCCCTCTCGCTATTTGTTTATCACATTTCCACAGCAAACGAAATCCTTATGCATACTGTATTCGCCAATCAACACAGTATGCCGAACCCCATCGCTGTCCACATAAACAAGCCTCCACTCGCCAAAATCGCCCTGAGCCGAGTAGGAATAATATTCCCAGCATTTATATCTGAAATCAAGCTCTAACTCAAATCCATAGCCTATTTCATCAGTAGTTTCCACACACGAATAGTGCTTGTAAAGTTCTTCAAACGGAATAATACGTTCAATCGCGACTTCTATCCATGCCCGATACTCATCAGCTTGAACGATTCTTTCAAAGGTGCAGGCTACAACAGCGGAATTAAAAAGCTCCTCGGGATATTCTTTCCAACCGTTAAGTGCCGACAATCCGGGCGAAAACAGTATATTGAAACGATCTCCGATATTCTGATTAAACGGGTTGCGAATCTTCAAAAAACGT
>CAYZQU010000147.1:0-4916 GCA_964480645.1 uncultured Ruminococcus sp.
ATTGGGCGAAAATTATAGTGAATCTCATTCTTCTTATCGGTATGAGCTGCTCGGTAATGTTCATTCCGTACGGAATCACACAGAACATTATAAACTCGATAATTTTCCTGATTATCGCGGCTCTGAACTTCCAATCCTGTGTTCAGGCTGTAAGACTGATTCTCAATAAGAAAAAGAAAGGAACAAGATGAAGAAATACCTTGAAATCGCGAAAATCGTTGCCACGCAAGGAATCCGCGGCGAGGTGCGCTGTCAATACTACTGCGACTCTCCGGAGGTTCTGTGCGAGTTTGACACACTGTATCTGAATAAGGGTGAAACGGAAATTCATATCACACGCGCGTTTCCGCACAAAAATGTGGTGATTCTGAAAATCGACGGTGTGGATTCCATCGAGGACGCGCAGAAATACATCGGAAAAATGCTGTATCTTGACCGCGACGACGCGGAGCTTCCCGAGGGTTCATACTTCATTCAGGATATTATAGGTCTTGTCGTTCGTGATGTGGATTCGGGCAAAATCTACGGAAAAATCACCGACGTATATCAAAACGGCGCGTCGGACGTGTATTCCATCAAACAGCCGAACGGCACGGAGCTTATGTTTCCGTATATAGACGAGGTGGTGAAATCCATTGATATTGAAAAAGGCGAAATGACAATTCGTCCACTGCCGGGACTTTTCGACGATTGGGAAGAAGTATGAGAATCGACATCGCGACGCTGTTCCCCGAGATGTGCGACGCCGTTCTGAACACGAGCGTTCTCGGGCGCGGAATCAAGAACGGCTGTATCGAAATCCACACGCACAATATCCGCGACTATTCCACGGACAGACATCACAATGTTGATGACAAGCCTTATGGCGGCGGCACGGGAATGGTTATGCAGGCTCAGCCGATCTACGACTGTGTAATGGCACTTAAAGCGTTTCACAGCACCGCTCCGCGAGTGATTTATCTGTCCCCGCAGGGAGAAACGCTCACGCAATCGAAAGTCCGTGAGCTTGCCGCCGAAACGGGATTGATTCTGCTGTGCGGACACTATGAGGGCGTGGATAACCGCGTTCTCGAAGAACTGAACGTAGAGGAAATCTCTGTCGGGGATTACGTACTGACGGGCGGGGAGCTTCCCGCGCTGATTGTCGCGGACGCTGTGGCGCGGTTACAAGAGGGAGTTCTACCTAACGAGGACGCGTACTCCATTGAGAGCCATTACGCGGGATTGCTGGAATATCCCCAATATTCACGACCCGAGGTCTGGCGCGGACGCGCTGTTCCACCCATACTACTCACGGGTGATCACAAAAAAGTCACCGAGTGGCAGAAAGCGGCGGCGCTTGAGGTTACGCGTATCAAACGGCGGGATATGTACGAGCAATATCTTCTTGATCACATAGAGGAAATCGTTCTGGAAGAGGAAAAACGCCGCAAGAAACGGCGCAGAAAAAAGAGGAATAAAAATAATGGCTGAATTACAGAAAAACGCATTTATAGCGATTACGGGTCGACCCAACGCGGGAAAATCATCGCTGACGAACCTGCTTGTGGGTGAGAAAATCTCGATTGTAAGCGATAAACCTCAAACCACGCGAAACCGCATTAATGGAGTTCTCACACGCGACGACACTCAGTTCGTGTTTATTGACACACCCGGAATGCTCCGCGCGAGAACAAAGCTCGGCGAGTATATGGTGAAGTCCATTCGCGCGTCCGTGGACGATGTGGACTGCGCGATTCTGATGGCTGACGTGACGAAAAAAATCTCCCCCGTGGAACAGGAGCTGATTCGCTCGTTCGCGAAAAACGGCACAGAGGTTGTACTTTTGCTGAATAAAGTGGATTTAATCCGCGACAAAGAAGTACTGTTGCCGATAATCGGGCAGTACAGCGAACTTTACGATTTCGCGGAAATAATCCCGATAAGCGTGAAAAACCGCATAAACACCGACAAAATCCTGCCGATTCTGGAAAAATACGCGGTAGAGGGCGAGCACTTCTTCCCCGATGACATCGCGACCGACCGCACCGAACGATTCCTTTGCGGCGAGATAATCCGCGAGAAGATCCTATGGACAATGCAACAAGAAATCCCCCACGGCACGGCAGTGGAGGTTGAGAGCTTCAAAAACCGCTCCAATTTCAAGGGAAAAGAAATTATCGACCTTGGCGCGGTTATAATCTGCGAGAAAAACTCCCACAAGGGTATGATAATCGGAAAGGGCGGCGAACGCCTGAAACAAATCGGAAGTCTGGCGCGCAAGGATATTGAGGAGCTTCTTGACTGCAAGGTGAATCTTCAGCTTTTCGTCAAGGTTAAGGAAGACTGGCGCAATCGCGAGAACATCATTAATGAGTACAATATAGCCGATAAGCTGTAACACTTATCGGCTGTGGGGATTTAATCATCGTATTTGCGAATATCCTTTTCCGCGCTGGAAATCACATTAAACAGCGCCGCGCTTTGCTTCGGAAATTCCGCCTCGATACGCTTGTCCGTGATTTTCTCGTCCGCGGTGCCGTCTTTGGCGGCGGATTTAGCGTGAATATCGTCAATGGACATCTTCGCCGCGCTTGCTCCCGCAACATCCTCAACAGACACCGAAAAGCAATTTTCATCGTTTTCACCGCCCGCCGAGTACACCATTCGGTAAGCGCGGTAGACGGCGGTCTGAAGATACGATGTTACCGCCTTAGCGAGTTTGTTGTTCCGTGTTTTCATTAACAACGAATATATGATTTCCAGAGAATTAGTAACTAACTTCTTACGGAGCATAATTCCCATTCCGGAGGGATTCCCCTCAAACTTTTCGGAAACGGTGCTTTCGGGAAGCTCCTCCTCGGAAACCACCGTGCCGGTGCGTGAATTGGTGCGTCCGAGAAGATAATCCACCGAAACGCCGTAAAAATCCGCAACCTTTACCAGAAAGTCCAGACCACACTCGCGCTTTCCGTTCTCGTAATGTGACAACAAAGCCTGCGCAACACCCATCTGCTCCGCAGCCTCTTTCTGACGCAATCCGCGCTCCTTTCGAAGCAGCTTAATTACTCTCGGAAAATCCTTATTCATACCATTTCTCGCAAATGCTTTTATTTTGCGGACACTGTTCCCCACCATAATGAAACCCGTAGCTTTACAGATTGAACCACATTGTATATTATAACTTATTTATTCCGATTTGTAAAGCGGCATAATAACCAAAAATTCGACTGCCTTTTAGGCATAATTGATAATACCACATTATATTGGAGGATTTTATATGAAAAACTACTATCTGTACCTGATTCGTCATGGAATTACGCAAGGAAATCTTGACGGAAAATACATCGGTCAGACGGATTTGTCCCTATGTGCGGACGGGAAACGCCGAATTGAAGAACTTCGCAACGCGGGAATCTATCCCGAAGTCGAAAAGCTGTATTCAAGTCCCCTGTCGCGTTGTCTCGAAACAGCCGAGATTATCTATCCCGATAAGAAGCTAATGATAATTGATGAGATGTGTGAAATGGATTTCGGGGATTTCGAGGGAAAGACAACCGAACAGCTTCAAGACCTGCCCGAATATGCCGAATGGATTAAAGGCGGAGTGGAGTCCGCGCCGCCGAACGGCGAAAAATACGGAGACTTTATGCTTCGGTGTATTGACGGATTAGATTCAGTATTCAGCGATATGATGAAGAACAACGTCACTCGCGCCGCCTGTGTGACGCACGCGGGGGTAATCACAAATCTTCTGTGCGGATTTGGTCTTCCCAAGGGCAGACCCGCAGATTGGCTCTGCGCCCCGGGAAGCGGATTTGAGATAATCCTTACGCCGTTTTTATGGCAAAAAGGTCCGACATTTGAGATTTCGGGGAGATTAGCATAATGAAGCGTTTATTTCCGATACTCACAATACTGATAATCCTACTGTTTCCAAGTTGTAAAACCCCCGAAAACCGCGTTTCCCCGCCGTTTTTTATGGTTACGGACGAGCAAACGGGCGGCGTGGTGTACCTGCTTGGGACAATGCATGTTGGACTGCCGAATGCGGTTTATCCCGATGAAGTATTCACAGCGATAGGCGAATGTGAAACACTTGCCGTGGAATTGGATGTCCAGGCTCTGGAATCCAACCATGAGGAACTTCTCTCCGCGATGGAGCTTCTTAAATGCGACAGCGCGGAAGATTTTCTCGGCGAGGACTACGCCGAAATCAAGGATTTCTTCGTGAAAAAACGGATTTACAACGCAAATCTGAACGGATACATTCCCGCAGTGTGGAGTTCCACATTGTCAAACAAAATCGCGGCGGATTGCGGTTATTCCTCGGATTATGGCACTGACCGCGCGCTTCTTTCCTACGCGAAAAATCACGGAATTGAAATCCACGAAATTGAAAGTGCCAAGGAACAGTATCAAATGAACGCGAACGAACCGCCCGAACTCCAGTGCTATCTGCTGAAATCCGCCGTAGAAACGGATTATGAGATTCAAAAAGAGCAAATGCGCGAATTATACCGCGCGTGGAGTACAGCGGATTCGACGGCTCTGGAACAAATGCTCTCCGATGAGGGCGTTCCGGAGGAGCTTTCCGCGCAGTATACGGAATATTATGACGCTATGTACACCTCGCGTCAGCGCAAAATGGCGAACTACGCGCTGAAAACACTCCGAGAAGGCAAAAAAGCGTTTATCGCGGTCGGCGCAATGCATTTTTATGCCACGCCGGATATTCTCGATTTTCTTGAGGACGAGGGGTACGTTGTCAATTGACAATGTAAAATTGACAATTGACAATTATTGTGTCCGAGTAGAATCGCTTACCCTTTCGGATACAATCCAAATAACGCGCCGCGCAGCGGCGCACATTAATTGTCAATTGTCCATTGTAAATTGTAAATTTCTTATTTCACACTTTTTATTTTTCCGCATAT
>CAYZQU010000148.1:0-4893 GCA_964480645.1 uncultured Ruminococcus sp.
CGGCAATGCCCTGAACGCGCGGTTTTTCATCAATACATATTCCGTTTTCATCTGTGATGATTTTGGATTCCACTGTGTCGAGGTCGGGCGCGCCGCGGTTTTTGCGGTTCTTTTCAAGGATTTGCGCCAGCTCTTGCATTATCGGGATTCTGTCGATTACGCGCGCGTATTTCTCCTTGATTTTGTCATCGGCGGTATTGTCAATGATGGCGTTGACCTCGGAGTAAACACCCTTGACGCGGCTTCGGATAACAGTCTTCTCAAAGCGGTATTTCAGTAGTTTTCCATCAGATGAAACGTCCATCAAACAAGAAAACGCAAGTCTGTCAACATTGGGATTAAGTGAGCAAATGCCGTTGGAAAGCTCTTTAGGCAACATCGGCACTACTCTGTCCGCATAATAAATAGATGTTCCACGCGTGAACGCTTCCTCGTTGATCGCGGAGCCTTTTTTCACATAGTGCGAAACATCCGCGATGTGTACACCAAGCTTGTATCCGCCCTCTGTGCGTGAAATAGAGACCGCGTCGTCTATGTCTTTGGTGTCCGCGCCGTCAATCGTGAAAATCGGCTCTCCGCGCAAATCCAATCGCCGCGCCACCTCGTCGGAATCAGGCTCATCAATGTTCAGTTTAGACGCTTCCGCAAGAACCTCCTCCGGGAACTCGGTGTGGAGATTGTTTACGAGCATATACGCTTCTGCGCTTGCTTTCGCGTTCTCAGACGAGCCAAAGCCCTCCTCGATTGCGACAGTATGGTCATAATGTCGTTCACCGCGCTTTTTTATTGAGAAAACAACCTTATCTCCGATATGAAGCGGCTTTGTTCCCGATTTCGCGATGAAAAGCGGCTCGTTGCAGAGTCTGTCGGGAAGCACCATCATACGGTTGTTTTCCGCGACAATAACGCCTGTGAGAAGTGTGTCGCTTTCCTTGGTAACTGCCAATACCACGGCTTCGGGGGAGCGTCCCTCGCTCGCCTCGGCGGTTTTTTTCGCCAGTACAATATCTCCGGGAATAGCGCCTTTCATATCCCGTCCACGGACGTAATATTCCACGGGAAACTCACTGTGATCAGTCATAAATCCGCACCGCGTAGAGACGTGTGTAATTTCCGCTTCAAAATATTGCTCTGAATTTTTTACGCGCCATACGCCCTTTTTGTTGGTGATGTCGCCGAATTTTTTCATTTCCTCCAAATCATTGGATAGCTTTTTTGCCATCTTTTTCGGAAGGTCCAATGCTTTGGTGATGTCTTTTTCGGTCATTCCGGTTTCGCCCGATTTAAGCAAGGCAACCAGAATTGATGTCTTGAATTTGTTCATATTTTTCTCCTGTTTTAATTAAAGGGCAGTCCGAATAATCGAACTACCCTTAAGGTTTCTCATTCGTTTGATTCGCCGGAATCCGTGCCGCTATCGGAATTGCTGTCGGCTTCACTGCTTGAATCGGAGCTTGTATCGCTTGAATCGCTCGAATCACTTGAATCACTTGAATCGCTCGAATCCGAGTTCGTGTCGCTTGAAACCTCGGAAACAACCGATGAGTCTTCTCCGGTGTCAGCAGAGGCTTTATGATTGCCCCAATAAACGTTGATAATGTTTACCGCGAGAGCGAGTACAAAGAAAATAACCGCCGCTATTATGGTCGCTTTGTTCAAAATTGCTTCTTTGGTACGCCCAGCATTCTTTTGGTAAAAGCTGTCACTTGATGTTCCCGAAATAGTTTGTGACATCTGTGTCTTGGTGTCTTTCATCAAAACCACAATTATTATAAACACACACGCGATAATCAATACAATCGCGCTGATAATCTCAAAAATTCCCATTAAATGTAAATCCTCCTGTAATTATCTTCTACACGGAATGCCCGTAATTCGTTATTTTTGTATCATACCTAATCATTATAACATATTATTATGGAAATTTCAAGTGTTTTTTGAAATTTTTTTACATATTTTTTAGAGATGCCCTTTGTTTTGCAAGTTACATAATGTGTGATATGGAAATACACAAATTTCCGGAATTTTTGGATAATATTTATGTGCAAACATCATAAAATGTTGGGAAATTGTTGACATTTTCAGTTATTTATGGTATAATAAAAATATAAGGTAACATCTTTAACAGGAAAAGCATTCAAATTAGATTCACCAAATATTGGAATTATCCGCGTCGGCTCGGCACTATGGTATAATAAAGACATGACGTAACATCTTTAACAGGATAAACATTTTAACTTGATAGCACGTAACACTGGAGTTAAAAATATGGTATAATAACGACAATGTTATAGCCTTACAGCGAAAACGTTATATTCAAAATTACATAATATTGGGAACAGCAGCGGCAGCTTGCCGCTATGGTATAATAAAGATAAGCAAAATATTTAATGCTAATTCTGAATCAGAATTAGGGCGGCGCGAAAAATGTGGAGTTTTGTTTATGGTGGTTGATTTTTATGATTAAAGCGGTCATTTTCGATATGGATGGATTGATTTTCAATACCGAGAAGCTGCTGATCCGTTTTTGGGTTCAAGCGGCGAATGAAGCCGGATTTCCGATGACGCGTGAACAGGCTCTCAAAATCCGTTCAATGCACCGAAAATTCGCGATTCCACATCTGAAAAGTATTTTTGGTGAGGAATTTGACTATGTGAAAATTCGTTCGCGCCGTATGGAATTGATGAACGGTTGGCTGAGTTCCCATGAATTGGAACTTAAACCCGGTGTTGTGGAGCTTTTGGATTGTCTGAACGAACGAGGAATTTTGGCGGCAATCTGCACCGCAACCGATTATGAGCGTACGCACGATTATCTTACTCGCGTGGGAATTTTCGAACGGTTTGATAAGATTATTTGCGCGACAATGGTAGAATCCGGAAAACCAAGCCCTGATATTTATCTTTACGCGACGGAGAAGCTTGGACTTGCACCTTCGGAGTGCATGGCTCTCGAGGATTCACCCAACGGCGTGAAGTCCGCGGCGGCGGCAGGGTGTGTGACAGTAATGATTCCGGATCTTACAGAGCCGGATGAGGAGCTTGACGGCGTGAAATTTACACGGGCAAGCTCATTATTGGACGTAATACATAGAATATAGAGAACTTAAGGGGGTGACATTATGGCTGATTTTTCGCAACAGATTAAAATGGATGGCAGAGTTGAAATCAAGCTTGATGATAGTTCTAAATATGCCAATCTTAAGGTTTTTCCGCCCAAAGGAGGCGGCAGGGATGTGACATTTGAGAATGTTATATCGGAGCTTAAACGCAATAACGTTGTTTATGGAATTGATGAGAAAAGTATCAGAAGAGTGCTTAACGAGAGAATATTTGAGGTTCCTATTTGTGTGGCTTCCGCGACGCCGCCAAAAAAAGGTGCAAATGGCTATATCAACTTCCGTTTTGATAAAGAACATAAACTTAAACCACATCAAAATGAATTCGGAATCGCAGATTTTCGTGAGTTGGACGCGATTGTGCCCATTCATAAAAATGATATTATTGCGGATATTGTACTGCCCGAAGAGGGAATCCCCGGAACGGATATTTTTGGCAATCCGATACCGGCAGAACCCGGCGCGGCTACTAAAATCTCATTGGGCAAAAATACACTTGTCACCACAGATGGAACTAAGGTGGTTGCCGCCTGTGACGGTCATATCGTATTCGGCAATGGCTCATTTCAAGTTGAAGAAGCTGTTACCATAAAGACGGATCTGGATATATCTGTCGGGAATATCAATTTTTTCGGAGATGTTCACATAAAGGGCAATGTGATGGAAGGATTTTCTATCAATGCCGGTAAGAACGTCAAAATCGACGGAAGCGTTTTCGGTGGGGAAATTACCGCAGGTGGAAACGTAACGATTGTCGGCGGATGCATTAATTCCAAGCTTACTTGCGATGGCAACGCGGAAATCGGCTTCTGTGAGAATGCGGAGGTGTTTGTCAAGGGAGATTTGACTTCAAAACAATTTGTGTTTTGCAATGTGTTCTGCTATGGCGCACTTACCGCGAAAGGTCCGCGTGGAGTTATTACGGGTGGAAAAATCACGTCAATGCATGATATTAACGCTAATACTATCGGTTCAAATAAATACACGCCAACCGAAATTTACATCGGCGACGGTTCGGTTTTGTATATGAGACGACGTGAGGCAGAGGCTGATTTGAAAGAATCAATTCGTATTTTTGACCTAGCGATTAAAAATCTGGCGTTTTTGAAACAGCGCAAAAAGGTTCAGGGAGAGCTTACCGAAGCGCAACAGAAGATGTTCCGCTCTGAAACTCAAAACAAACTGTTTCATTCGATGCGAAAACAGGAAATCCAAGCTCAGATTGACAAGCTCGATGAGGATATCAAGAACAAGGACGCTTTAAGTGCTATCTGTTCCGGGACTATTTATCCGGGAGTTCATTTTTGCATTAATTTTCTGACGCTTGATATTTCCAATACAGTTATACATTCCAAAGTTACCATAGTCGATGATAAACTTGTGGCTATACCATTATAATATGATTTGGGGAATAATTCGGGGGAAAATATGAAGAAAAATAACATATTGATTATTATCGGGGTAACTATTGTTGCTGTCGGTGTTATCATTGCGGTTATCATAGCGAGTATTTCAAACAGTGGAGATGGGGAATCAAGTGGGGATTCTGATAAATTCTCAGTTTCGAGCGATTCGACTTATGATAGTTCTATAATCATTACGCCACCGGATAGCTCAGGAAATCCCTCAACAAGCGTTTCTGACCCGAATTCCGGTGGCACACCCTCGGAAGTTGCCCAAGGAATCGTGGCTACCGCAAACTCACTGATTGGCGTTCCGTTTGTTGAAAACGGTGCGGATACTTTAGTAGAAATAGGGCCGGGCAGGACTCTGG
>CAYZQU010000149.1:0-4891 GCA_964480645.1 uncultured Ruminococcus sp.
CGGTGCTGACGCGGCAGTATGCCGCCACTTTCAAGCGTTTTGTACGCTGAATTTCTTCGCGGTTTTTCGCGGGAATTACGATGATTTTTTGCTCATTTTGAACGACTGTTTCCATTATTTTTTCACCTCGCATATCGCCGAATATTTCAATTCTGCGCATCTTAAAATTAAATTTTCAATCACGCTTTTGTCCGGATTTTCGTAATCCATCAGACGATTAATTTCGTTGGTTATCCGCTGAATTTTCTCGGTCGGAATGTATTCTGTTTCAGTAATTTGTATCGTCTGTGGATTGGCTTTTGGAGCGGGTTTACAGTATGTATTACGCTCGGATTTTATTCGCGCTGCAAGTTCAAAATCCGCGCTTGAAATTATTTTCGGATAACCGTTTTCACCGAGATATTTTTTATTTTCAAGAATCCGCGCCACCATATTTTTATTCCAATTTTCCTTGCCGGAATTGTATGGAATTTCGATTTCGGCGGCGATATTTTTCAGCGACTTCCCATCAATATAATCCGCGAATATTTTACGCACAGTTTCCGCTTCTTTTTCGTTAATCGCGAACCGCCCGTTTACCACACAAAACCCGAACGGAATACTTCGATTTTTAAGCATTTCTATCACCTCTCAATCCGCTCTGTTAAGCAGATTACGCCAATCAAGTCAAACCGAATTTTCGACTCGGAAATCACCGTGATTTTATTTACAATCTGCGCGAATTTTATTTCGTTAAATTCCGAAATTTGCTCGGATTTTTCGAGTATTCCGATTAATTTCCGTAGCTCGTCAAGGCGTTCGGAATCTGCATCGTCAAGGCTTGTGCGGAGTTGTTTCTGCGCGGTTAATAATCTTTTATCAAGCTCCTGAACACGCGATTTGAAGTACGCGTCGTCGAGTGTTCCCTGTGAATTCAACACGGTCATTAAATGCATTTGCTGCTTGATTTCCGCGATTTCTTTTCGCAAATTCGCAAGCTGTTTATCACCGGATTTTTCTTTTTCGGAGAGCATTTCAAGCTGTCGGAACATAGGCACGAGAATGGCTTTGTAATGCGCTTGGAGCTTGTTCCAAAGTCGAATAAACGCGGCTTGAAATTCGGTTTCTTTTATCTGTCGAATCGGGCAATTTTCCGCAGATTCATCGTGCTTTCGACATACCCAGCAAACGCGATTTTTACGCGATTTTGGTTTGAATGATGAACCGCAATTCCCGCAGATTATTTTCCGTGAGAACGGGGATTTTTCTTTTGCGAATCCGCTTGGTTTTTCGCGCTCCGCAAGCAGTTTTTGTGCGTTCTTGAAAACCGATTTTTCGATAATCGGTTCATGCGTATTTTTGACGTAAAATTGCTCCTTTTCACCGCGGTTTCTTATCAATTTGAACGGGAGCGTATCCGTTGTAAATTTCTTCTGCAGCAGCGTGTCGCCGATGTATTTTTCGTTGGTTATGATGGTTTTTATCGTGCCTTGCCGCCAGATTTCCTTGCGGATTTTTTGCGAGTTTAATCTTGTCGCAATTTCGGTCATTCCGATTCCGCTGACATACCACGAAAAAATCTGCTTGACAATTTCCGCTTTTTCGGGATTGATTTTCAATTTTCCGTCAACATAATCGTATCCAAACGGAGCGGAAGGATTTTTATAAGTTCCGTCCATCATACGTTTTTTAACGCCCATTCGGCAATTTCGCGAGATTGACATTGATTCTTCCTGTGCGAATTGGCTGTACATCGTAAGCAACATTTCGGAGCTAATTTCGCTTGTGTCTATGTTTTCTTTTTCAAAGTAAACGCTGACTCCAAGCGACTTCAGCTCGCGTATCGCGTCCAGACATTCGGGTGTATTTCGCGCAAATCTCGACACGGATTTTGTTAAAATCCTGTCGATTTTTCCTTTTCGGCAGTCGCTCATTAAGCGTTGGAAATCCGCGCGTTTTGCTGCCGAAGTTCCTGTGATTCCTTCGTCCGCGTACATGTCCACGAACACAGCGTCCGCGCTGTTTTGGAGCAGGTCCGTGTAGTATTTTATTTGCGCCGCGAACGAATTTAATTGATCTTCGCTATCGCTAGAAACCCGCGCGTAGGCGGCGGTTCGGACGATTTCCTCAGACCGATTTTTTGCCGGAATTATTGTGATTTCTGCCATTTTTTCATCTCCCTTCACGACACATTATACCGAATTATTTTGTGGATTTCTATCACCAAATCCAACAAAATATTCGCGAAAAAATGTATCAAAACCCACAAAAACGGACAAGGGTTCAAATCTCGGCAATCCGCTTTATAACGGCGTTTTCAAGTCTTGATTTTTGCGATTTTGTAATTATTTTTTCGTCCAATAATTTGTTCAGAAATTTTCGGCACAAGTAGAATTTGTACCTAATTATTGATTCCTTATCCATGTCCACCTCAGTTATATTTTGAATTTAATCCCACGCTGATTTTCAGCGCACGGTCGACCTCGTCCATTGTGAAATCGTTGATTCTGCCGATATAATCGGTCAGCCGCGACTTGTCCAAAACACGAATTTGTTCAAGCATTATGCTTGAATTTTGCGGCAATCCCGATTCCCCCGCGAACGTGAAAATGTGCACGGGAAGCCGATTCGGAATGCGTTTCGTTGTTATCGGCGCGGCAATTGTTGTGCCGCTGTGCTTGTTGCCCTTGTTGTTTTGGATTATGAGAACGGGGCGTATTCCGCCTTGTTCGCTGCCGATAATAGGCTCTAGATTCGCGAGGTAAATTTCCCCACGACGTATGTTTTCCTTGTTCATTCTTAATTCCTCACTATATGTAAAATCTCGGCTCTGCGTAAAGTTACACAGAGCCTTGACTTTATATTTCAAGCGGATTTCTCCGCTGTTTGCCTGTAAAAACTGTGTCGTATTTGCCCCGCCACCCCGACTAAAAAAGGGAGTATTTCAGACCGCTGCTTAGCATTGCAGCGTCATGGGTCTCTCACCCCAACATGGTTCTCATGAAGCCGCCCTCACTACGATGAGTTATGACCGGACGGAAGTATCATTGTCCCCCTGCACAGGTCATCGCGCACCGACTGCCACATCGGTTTCGGGAGCTGCTCTTTATCGCTCGGTATGCAATTTGGCGTTGTGTTGCGGAATTCTTCGTGAACTTTTCTTGAGATGAACTCGTTGGGCTAACCGCCTCGGAGGTTCGTCCGAATTTCGCTAACCATTGCCACACACGTCACGGCGCGAGGCTCCTGCCGCTTTCTCCTTGTCAGGCTGCGCAGGGGAAGGTATCTGAAATACTGCTATTCAATTTTCAAAGAACGATTGGACGTGCCAACGTTTGTTGTCGTCCGTGGTTTAATTATACATCAAAAAATCCGCAAAAATATTTGAATAACCACTAATGTCTATTCGTGTTTCAGCTAATTTGTAATTACCAATTGAAAATTCCACACAAAATGTATTATAATGAACTTATGCCTTTTCGCAAAATATCCGATTTTGCGAAAAGGTAAAGATGGCTTGAACACGCAATTCTAAAGCCCGAAAAACAATAAAATCAACGGATATTACGGTAAATTCACGCTTTTTAACACTTATTATAAAGCGTATTTGTCGTCAAAAATGTTGTCATAAACGGAGGTATAACAATGGCAAGACACGGTGAGAATATTTACAAACGCAAGGACGGACGTTGGGAGGGGCGCTATAAAAACGGCGTAAAGCCCGATGGAACGACCAGATACTCGTCCATATACGGTAAATCGTATACGGAAGTCAAGTCCGCGCTTTCAAAAAAACGCGGCAGCGCCGCTGTTACAAGCGTTCCCAAGAATCTGACGTTAAATAATCTTTTTGAATTATGGTTTGCGGATATTCGTTTGAAAGTCAAGGAGTCCACCTATGCGAACTACCAAATGAAGTATGAAAAACATATTTGTTCTACGATAGGCAGGAGAGCTTATGATAAGCTGACGGCAGAGCAGCTTAACGATATAGTAAAAGCAAAGCTGTCCGACGGTCTTTCGCCAAAATACATCGCGGATATTGTCGGTGTTGTAAGATCAGTATGCCGTTTTGCAAAGAAACGTTTCGGATATCAAGATAAATCGGAATTTATCATAATTCCCAAGGGCAAGACAAAAGAAAAAGAGCTGCTCAATAAAACAGAGCAAGCCCGATTAAACAGATATTTAAATTCAAATCCGACACTATCAAATGTCGGAATTTTATTATCTTCCGCGACAGGAATACGCATAGGCGAGCTATGCGCGTTGACGTGGAGAGATATCGATCTCGAAAAAAGAACTTTGACCGTCAGAAGCACGATTCAGCGTATAAAAAATATCGACGGCGATACCGCGACAAAATTAGTGCTAACACCGCCGAAAAGCTGCTTATCGGCTCGCGAAATACCGCTGCCCGACTTTATTATCCCGTTATTGAGCAATCTTAAGTCCGATGAGAAGCACTACATTCTTTCCGGCTCCTGCCACATTGTAGAGCCTCGCACTATGCAATATCGTTTTAAGCGCATATTATCCGATTTAAAGCTGCCCGATGTGAGCTTTCATTCCCTCCGACACCTATTTGCCACGAACTGTATCGAACTCGGCTTTGATGTCAAAACATTGTCGGAAATTCTAGGTCATTCCTCCGTAGAAATAACCTTGAACCGTTATGTTCATTCCTCAATGGAGCGTAAGGCTCAATATATGAGATCAATGTCCGTGCTTTTCACGGTAGCGTAAAAAGATCGTTTGCCGTCAGGTATTTCGTCAGAAAAGAAAAAAATCCGCCTTTTAAAGCGAATTGTTATGGTATATTCACAAAATCGGATATTTTGCGAAAGGTGATCGTAAGTTTAGGATATGCCAGTTAAGTGTTTTTTATACTGCTTTATTTTTTGTTTTTAGG
>CAYZQU010000150.1:0-4889 GCA_964480645.1 uncultured Ruminococcus sp.
CGAGTAAAACAGAGCGATGTTCCCGGTGGAATTCGACTCGTCACGCAGGATATATTCACCGTCCCTGTTGCCGCGGCTGACGCGGAATCTGGGCGGCGCAACCGGAACAACGGGCGTAATTCGCGGATAAATCGCCAGACGCGAACGGTATTCCTTTCCGCCGCATAAGACGTATTTGTAAACCGCAATCCAGTAGGGCTTTTCGTTGGTTAAGCCCTCGATAACCGTGCCTGAGGGCAAAGTATTGTTTACGGGAGTTCCCTCATCATATTGTGTAATCTCTTTTTCGGAGTAAAACACACGGATTTTTCCGTTGCCCGAATTCCACGAAAGGTCAATGCTCCCGTCTTTCGGGGTAATCGTGACATCAGGTTTTTTCAGCGCGATAACAGGTATAACTCCGGTTTGGCTATCTGTCATCATCGCCATAGCGGACATAATCGGACCGCGCACGGCGTAAACTGCGTAATAATACACCACGCCCTCGCGGATAGTGTTATCTCCGAATGATAGCATTTGCGTCCGCGCGATTTCGTTTCCGTCCGTGACATTCGCCACGGGAGTATCGGTCTTGCGCCGAATCACATAAAATACGCTGTTCGGCTTGTTTTCGGAGTGCCACGAAAGAGTAACGATCCCCGCATTTGAATCCAAATCCGCCCGCAAATCCGTTACGGGTGAAATCGGGTATTTCTGAAGCTCGGTATTCAGCTTAGGAAAGTCCGCTACTATATCATTAATGGCAAGCAGCAGATTGATTCGCGCCGAAATATCGGGATTTTTTACCGCTTCGGCAAACTCCTCCTCGGCATATTTCACGGAACTGTAAACGCTTCCGTATCCCTTTTTGAATCCCGGAAACGAACGATCAATGCGGTCGATGATTCCACGCGCGGAATACAGCTCGTTACGGCGGCAGTGTTCCGCGATTTTCGCGATGTCCGCGCTGTATTCGCGTTCCAGCTTTGCCAGACGCTCCTCAGCCTTATCCGCACCGGGGAAACCGCTCCACCGCGACTTGAGGTCATTCAGCTTATCCCGCGCGGATTCAAGATTCAGCACATCGCAGTCCTTGTTAATTGATTCCAGTGTCTTTTCCAACAACGGAAAGCTCCCGATGTTGATTCCATCGCATTCAGGTTCGGTAATAATATGACGGAGCTTTTTGCATTTCGGGCATTGAATCATCAGCGAATGTCCGCACACGGGACAGTTTTTTTGAATCGGTTCAGTGCGTTCAAAATTGTTCCCGCAAAACGGACACATAGCCAGCATAGCGCGGGGCAGGGGATAGCCGATTCCCTTAGAGGAACAAAACGCCGCGAGAATGCTCCGCGCCTTATTTTGGTCTTCGGTGAACTCAAAAAGCTGAGAAACCTTGGTGTTGAACGCGATTTCACTCAGTTCACGGACTTTCAGAGCGGTAAGCTCGGATAGAGCCTCTTTTGCCTTGGAGTATTTCAGACATCTGATATATTCCGAAAACGGAATGGTTTTCAGATGCTTTGTAAATCCGGAGTAAATCTTGTCCAGATGGGATTTCTGGGTGGCTTTATCACCTGTCGCGGAAACGTTCATCCATTTTTTGTGAGTCAGTTCGAGTGCCGCGACAATTCTATCATTCGGGGAGTTTATATTGATTTTGATTCCCGCAACGTCAGGACGAGCCAGCAGTTCCATAAGATTCTCCGAGCCAAGCTCCTCAACAAGCTTCTGTACGCTGCTGAACTTACGGAACGACGCCGGTTCCATATCCTCGATGGTATATTCCGGAACAGGCGCGGCAGCGCCTCCCCCGACCTTGTATTTCAGCGAATTGCAGATTTGCTTGACATACCGCGAGCTGACGCTGTTCTGTTTTGCAATGGTTTCTACATCCTCAGTCGCTATTTCAAGTTTATCGTTCACAAAAAGCTGAAGCTGATCCGCAATATTGCTGTCTACCTGCTCTTTGTATTCGCAGTAGATTTCCTCCCACATTTCGGGATTCTTTATGGCGGCGCGAATCTGCGGACCGTGTATATACGCCCTGTTGGTGATTTCGAGCTTCTTATGAGACTGCCATTCGACAATCTTCTTCTCGACGATTTCCGACAGCACTGCGGGGTCGTTTTCAAAGGTCTCCACAGGCAGTCCCAGCCATTCATAATAATTGTTAGCCATAAAAAGTCCCCCCAAAAACAAAACCTTTTCGTTCCTTTTATTGGTTTAGAATCTCTTTCGCGATATTGGACAGATTCGCGCCAAGATGGGAAATATCGTCCACGTTTGCCAACTCCTCACGCGTGGAAATCGACTTCAGAAACTCATAGTCCGCGTTGCCAAAGCCCATACCAATTATGTCCATTCCGTGACTTATAAAGTCCGATTTTTTTGCGACAGCGCCACAACAGGCGTTGGCGTACCATTCGCCGTCCGTCAGTACAATCGCGTACAGAAACGGATTGGATTCAAAGCGTTTCAGTTCCTCAAACATTGTGGTCAGCGGGTTGCAGTAATTTCCGCCGCCTGTCATTCCGATGGAAAGCTCGTCTATTGCCGAGAAAACCTTTTTCATATCGGAAGTTGGGCGGCACATAACCATATCCGCGTCCGAAAATCCGATGATTCCGATTGAAATATCCGTTCCGCGAAACCGCTCGACAAAGCTTTTCATAGCCAGCTTTGCTGCGTCTATGGACTTCACTCCCGCGATTTCCCTGCGCATACTCCCCGAGAGGTCCAAAGCCATTACCAACGCTCCCACAGCCGCTCCACGCGGAGCTTTTTCCACCCACGACATATCCACGGGAATTGGCTCCTCATGGAAAGGCAGCTCCAGTCCTGTTTCGGTCTGTACCGCCTTGATGTCGATTGTTCCGTTTATTGTGTGAGTGAACGTGATTTCGATAATGGATTTTCCACCGTCCACATAGTCAATATCACAGAACACATACTTTTTCGCGATGGTACACTTCTTAGGGGAACTGCTCTCGCCCTGGAGCAGATAAATGTCCAACTGATTGCGGTTTTTGTCACTGCTTACGGAAAGCTCGCGACGTTTGGTTTTTTTCGCATCGCGGCATTTTGTGTTGCGGGGGATCATAATATCGTTGATATACCGCGTTCCCTCGGCGTTTTCGACAATCATTCCCAGCGAGTGAGGAATCACATCGCTTATCATACGCGCTCCCGGCATCAGCGTGAGATCAAGTTCCCCGCGCTTCATTCCAAGAGAGCTTTTCGGATTCGCAGAACCGGGGATTGTCGCGCAGATTTGTCCGATATTAGCCTGAACAGCCGCGCCGAGTGCCACAGCCTCGTCGGGGTGTATGCCGCCGAGAATATTCACGCCGTTTGCGATAAGAAAGTTTCTCACCATCGGCATTTTAGTAGAGCCACCCACCGGTACAACCCCGTCAATATCGCTCCAGCTAAGTCCCGTGTCTTTGAAAAGCCGGTCAATAAGTTCGGTTGTAAGCCCCAACTGGTATGAGGTCAGGTCTTCAAATTCATCGCGCGTCAGCTTGAATTTGCGTTTGAGTGTGCCGTCATCTACCGTGATTTCGGTTTCCATAGACGAGGTGAGCTGTTTTTTGGCGTTCTCAGCCTTGAACATCAGCTCCGCTGCCATTTCGGAATCCGCGCTTAAATCCACACCTGTTTCACTCTTGAATTGCTCCGCCAGCCAGTCGGCAACGGCGCAGTCCCAGTCACGTCCGCCAAGCCGATGATGTCCGATAGTTCCGATAACGTCAATCGAATCCGCGGTTACTTTCGCAATCGTGACGTCGAAAGTTCCGCCGCCGAGGTCGTAAATCAGAACATTTTTGTTACTGCCGCTTAATCCGTATGCCACGCATGCCGCTGTCGGCTCGTTTATGATGTTCAGAACTTCCAGACCCGCAGATTCGCCCGCTCTTATGGTGTCATTTCTTGCCGCGTCCTCAAAATACGCGGGAACGGTAATTACCGCCTTGGAAATTACATCTCCGACGGACTTTTCAGCGTCCTCGATAAGGCGTTTCATAAACATCGCCGACAAATCCGCCGCCGTGTATTCTTTCCCGAAGAAGCTGTATTTGTAACCTCGGTCGCCTATATGGAGCTTGTAAAACGACGCGGTATTTACATCGCCCATTTCCTCCATGGATTTCGCGTCCTCGCCGATTACATACCCGTCCTCACGGAATCCGATAACCGAGGGAGTAGTGGATTTTCCATACTTGTTCGGGATTATTTCGGGCAATTTGGTGACATCGTTGACGCACGCAATCACGGAATAGGTCGTTCCAAGGTCTATACCCACTATACGCGGCATAAGAAATCCTCCTATAAATATCGCGGCAAGCGGTATTGCCTGCCGCAATATATTCTTTAGAGACACCCTTAGTTTTTAGTTCCCACGCCCTCAGCGTAGCTTGTATTCAGACAGCCCTCAAGCGGCTTTCCCTGATACGAGCCAGTAATATCAATAATACCCTCTTTGCTCAGTTCAATGTGAATAAGCACAGGCGAGTTCTTGGGAAGGTTATCGGGCAGTCCCGACAATACCGATTCGCAGATAAGCGTTCCGCATTCCATATCGCAGGTGGTGTCCTTAACCTCGGACTGATACAGCACAATGCTTACGTCCTTCATATTGTCGGTGTGAGTGCCGAATTCCTGCTCAAATGTCGCGGGAAGCTGCTGGTCTTTGATAATGAGGTTGGTGATCTTCTCCTCATCGCCCACAAACGTCTGGATTCCAAAGCTCTTTGTGGCGATGGTAATGATGTCTCTGATACTGCCGCCCAAAGTCGTGGGAACAACAACGTCACGTGTTCCGCCGTCTGTTCCCGCGAGGGTGATAACGGTCTCGCCCGTCTCCTCATTGGTGGAAGTGCCGATAACCTCTCCGGGAAGTGCCG
>CAYZQU010000151.1:0-4884 GCA_964480645.1 uncultured Ruminococcus sp.
AAGCCCGTGGCAAAATATGTTGGAGGAATCTCGAAAAGTGATTTGAAACCAACTTTTGTGTACAGCGGAACTACTATACTTACGGGAAAGGCAGTCTGCAAGGTCAGCGCTACGGGCGTTGATACGCAGCTTTATCAGCACCGTGGGGAGATTACGGATTCGCACCCGTATTATACAAGTCTGGAGAAGATTGTACGCACAACGGTTCCATTATGCGGCTGTGTGGCATTAGCACTGGTTCTGGCTTCGATGATTATTGAAATGGTATCTGGCAGGGACGCTGTTCATTCGGCACTTAATGGAATCACACTGGGGCTGTGTTTCATTCCCACGGGAATCGGCTCTTTGATTCGTATTTACTATACAAAGGGCGCGATGGATTTAGTGAAGAACGGTGCTGTTGTCAAGTCGTTTGCGGATATTGAGAAATTGAATTCGCTGTCGGTGCTGTGTGTGGAAAAAGAGGGTGCGATTTCCAAAAATCGTTTAGAGGTGCGAAATATTTATGCAAGAAGTGAGGAACTTTTGTACAAGGTCGCGGCTCTCGCGTGCGATCCGAATACCACCGACCCCGCGGAGCGCGCGCTGATGGTTAAGGCAACTTTTTTTGATGAGAAGATCAAAGATGTATACTCGGAAAATCAATTCATAGATAAGATTCCCGATGAATCAGATTCCATAACCGGAGCAATCTGGAATGTCGGAGGGTCAAAAATCTGTTGCGTTAAGGGCACTCCTGAGTTGATTCTGCCGATGTGCAATATGGGCGGTGATGCGCTGTTCAACGCAAAGCGAAAATACGAGGAGTACTATTCCAAGGGGTGCAGTGTGCTGGCTGTGGCTTGTGTTGATGTAAACGATGAGATTCCGGATCTGACGGTGGGATTTTCATACACATTCGTTGGATTTATTGCTTTTTCCGCACCATTGCGCGATTCGGTGTCCTCCGCCGTGAAAACCTGTCGCAGGGCGGGTGTACGTGTGGTAATGCTTACCGAGGACAATCCAAGTGTCGCGGAATCTACGGGAAAGATGATTGGATTGTATTCAGCGTCGGTTATTACGGGAAGTGGAATCAAGCGGTCTATGGAGTCGGGCGAACCCCTTGATTTAAGCGCGGATATATACGCGAAAATTACTCGAGAACAGAAGCTTTACATCATTGAAAAGCTCCGTGAAAGCGGCGAGGTTGTCGCGATGACGGGAATTCGTCCCGAGGACGCGAACGCTCTTGAGGCGGCTGATGTGGGGATCACTGTATCGCAGCACGCGGCAGGCTGCACATACGAGGCGGCGGACATTATTATGAACGATGACAATTTCTCCGCTATTGCGGATATGATTGCCTCGGCTAGACAAATCCATCGAAACATTAAACGTACGGTGTCTTTGCTGATTTCTGGTTACAGCGGAATGATTTTGCTCATGACTCTGAACTTGTTTATCAGCAAGCAGCTAATGCTCACTCCCGCGATTATTGCGTTAGTATCAATGGTTCTTTTGCCGATTTGCGCATTGGGATTTATCGGTTGCAACTCGGATATAAAGCAGAATATGCCACCATCTGAATTTATGGCGGTGCGTAAAATCAACTATCGGTTTATTGGCAACGCGGTTCTGTTTGGTGTCCTTTCGGGAGCTGTCGCGATTGCGTCCTATCTGTTTATGTATAATGGTGCGAACTTCGAGTTCGCACGGAGTTGCTCGTTGATTTCCTACTGTATATGTACGGCGCTTTTCGCGATTGTACGACTGTCAACGGATTCTCCGTTTACTGAATTCATCAAATCCGCGCCGATTCGGAAGGCTTCGATTCTTATTGTGGCGATTTCCCCGATTCTTTTGGTGTATATTCCGTTTATCAACAGCGCGTTCGGGCTTGTCGCGATTGACATTCTCGCAATGCTTATAAGTATTGTTTCGGGAATTTTGCCGCCACTTGTGTATTTTCTCATCACACATTTTATCAAACCTAAGGAGAGCTTATGAAAAAGTTTATTGAGTATTTAAAGTATTTTCTGTGCGGAGTCGTTTTTGGTACGGCTAACGTGATTACGGGCGTTTAAGGCGGAACAATGTTGGTTGTATTAGGCATTTTTTACCGATTAAACGATTCAATTTCGGGAATCAAAAAGATTTTTCAAAACTTCTGGTTTCTGGTAACTTTCGCATTGGGAGCGGGCGGCGCAATAATCTTCTCATCATTTGTGATTTCCTCGCTTTTTGATAATTTCGATATTCAGACAAATATGTTTTTCCTCGGGCTTATAATTGGCGGAATTCCATTAATTTACAAGCTTGGAACCTCTGAGAAAAAAGTGAAACCGTTATGCGTTGTTCCGTTTGTAATTGCTATGGCGGTTGTTATAGGACTTACAGTTCTCGAAAAGGTGGATGTTTTCAAACTCGCTCCGGATGTTGTTAATGGATTTGATATGGTAATATCGCTGAAGCTGTTGGGATGTGCGGTACTTGCGGCGGTAACAACGATAATTCCGGGTATTTCAGGGTCGTTTGTAATGATGCTGATAGGTGTGTACGAAACGATAATCACTGCAATCAAGGAAATGAACTTTTATGTGATTATCCCGTTCGCAATAGGCGCGATAATCGGTATAATCGGTGGCGCGAAACTGATTTCCATACTTATTAAGAAAAACAGGCTTATGGTTTATTCAGCACTTATGGGTTTAGTTATCGGATCAATTTACGCGATTTTGCCCGATGGATTCGGATTTAATCTGCAAACCGGCTATGGGTTCGTATGTATGCTGTTCGGTATTATTACGGCGGTGCTTATTGAAAAACTTGGTGCAGGCGATAGCAAAAACAAATAAAAATAACGCGCTCCTTTGAACAGGAGTGCGTTTTTATAACAAATTTATTACATTCCCAACGATTTCTGCTTTTATTAAGAAATAAATTTTCAACAGTGAGTTTTGTGCAAAACGAACAAATTGAATTGTTGAAAACAAATTCTTCAAAATAATAAGTTGTGAAAAATTTGTACAAATTGCACAATGATTATTCCTGAATAAATTCCGAACGTGCTTAAAATATGAAAATATTTATTTGTAATTTCCAAAGGATAGGGAATCACTATAATTTTTTGTGAAAAACACATTATTACAAAAATATACGAAAAATCCCCCGTAATAATACGGGGGTTCGCTTGATTAAGAATTTTGCAATGAAGTGAGCTTTTGTTGTACTTTAGAAACATCTATCTCCAGTATCGTACACAGTCTCAGCCATATTAGCCAAGTCGCCGAATAACTACCGCGTTCCAAATCCCGCAGGTACACATCTGTGATTCCTGCAAGCTCTGAAAGCTTTTCCTGGGTGAGATTTTTCTGTATACGTTTTTCGCGCAACATTATCCCAAACTCTTCAAGCATTTCTTTTTTTGAAATGCTTTCCATTCTCTACCACCCCCTTACTTTTCCATTATAATACTTTTGGAAAAATATATCAATTGATAAAATACCCAAACTTTTGAACATTTACCATTTTATGGAAATAAATTTTCAACAATAAAATTTGACGTTTTGCACAAGAAGTTTTCAACAAACAAGCTTTCGCCAACTATGCTCTTTTTATCGTGAATGGAACGTAAATGTGAAAATTTTCCACATACAAATTTCGGGGAATATCAAAACCGATTTCCGACAATAATAATTGTACATTAAAGGAAGCCAATACGGAGGTCAGAAATGTACTATAATAAAGTCGAAATCGCGGGAGTGAATACATCAAAGCTGAAGGTGCTTAAGGAATCGGAAAAAATGGAACTTCTCAAGCGCGTGAAACAGGGCGATATGATGGCGCGTGAGGAGCTTATCCGCGGAAATCTGCGGTTGGTATTAAGTGTGATTCAGCGGTTTATGGGCAGGGGAGAAAGTGCTGATGATTTGTTTCAGGTAGGTTGTATCGGTCTTATAAAGGCGATTGACAACTTCGATATTACCCAGAATGTGCGTTTTTCAACGTATGCCGTGCCTATGATTATGGGCGAATTAAGACGGTATTTAAGAGATAATGCTCCTGTTCGTGTGAGTCGTTCGGTGCGGGATTTGGCGTATCGCGCAATGCAGGCAAAGGAACGTCTTACCGCGCAAAAGGGCAGGGAACCGCGCGTAGAGGAAATTGCGAAAGAGCTTGGTGTTCCGCGTCAGGACGTGGTTATAGCGCTGGAAGCGATAAGTGAGCCGATTTCACTGTACGAGCCGGTGTTCTCTGATGCGGGAGATACGATTTATGTGTTGGATCAACTGGGTGATAACAACGATGATTGGAATTGGTTAAACGAAATCTCACTTAAAGAAGCGATTGCCGGGCTTGGCAATCGTGAGAAACGAATACTGAATCTCAGATTTTTCCTTGGTAAGACGCAAGTCGAGGTCGCAAAGGAAATAGGAATCAGTCAAGCGCAGGTTTCACGTCTGGAAAAGGGCGCGCTTAATAAAATTAAAAATCGGATATAAAATTAAATTCAATGTGGGGGCAGACCCCCTTTTTGTGGGGGCTCTGCCCCCACACCTCCGCTTAAGGGGCTAGCCCCTTAAGAATCCCGATTCCATTATGGTGTGATTTTGAATCAAAACCTTTTCGCTATTGGAAAAGCAGTTTGGAATTATATCCAATGTGCCACCCTCTCGGATAAAAACAATCAATCCCCTCCAATTCTGAAGGGGATTATTCATATTGCTTTAATTACATACTTTCTCCAGTTCCTCGCGGAGTTGTTTTATGATGCGCTTTTCCAGACGCGATATGTAGCTTTGAGATATTCCTATCTCATCGGCGACTTCTTTCTGGGTGCGCTCCTTACAACCGTTTAGTCCGAAGCGCATTTCCATAATCTTCTTGTCGCGCGGAGTTAGG
>CAYZQU010000152.1:0-4854 GCA_964480645.1 uncultured Ruminococcus sp.
CTGAAATCTGATTATGAGAATGTTCTCATAGAAAAAAACGTCTTGGCTAAAGAAAAGAGTGATCTTGAATCAAATTTAGAACAGAAATTAGATGGTCAAAACGATGCACCCTCAAAAAAGGATTACTGTTTTGATATTTGTACATGGACGCTTGGTAGACCTCAATCATCAATTGTTAACCACGAAACATCAAAATATAGTGACAATGTTGATTTGGAAACAACATACTACATGGAAAACTCCGAAGTAACAATAAAAATGGTTCATTCCATAAAAGAAAGTCTTTCCCCTACATTGGCTGCAATACATATGGCAGCTTATGAAAAATCTTTGGATGAAGGCATTGAGAACCTAATGAATGATGGAATAACCGAATTTGTTGTTATTTATCGGTATACAAGTGGTAATGTTATTATGTCTAGTTATCGATATTTGGATAAGAGTAATTCTCTTACGACTTATCGTATCTTTACAAATTACGGCAAAGGTGAAATTTTTGAGAAGTTCTCAGAAGCTTACTATCAATAGATTCTTGCATTTTATATAAAGCACCTTGCAAACGCAAGGTGCTTTTGTTATGCCCAAAATAAAAGGAGATGATATCATGGCAGGTAGCTATGACGGCTCGATACGCATTAACACCGCGATAAACACGGATACGCTTGACAACGGATTGGCGAAAATCGAAAACAAAATAAAAAGTCTAGGCGCGGCAATCGGGCTTGCTTTTGGCGTAAAGGAGCTTATTAATTTCGGCAAAAGAGCCGTTACCGCCGCATCAGATCTCGCCGAGGCGCAGAATGTCGTTGACACCGCGTTTGGGGATATGTCCTATAAAATGGAACAGTTCGCGTCCACCGCCCTTGAAACCTACGGAATATCCGAGCTGACAGCTAAAAATATGGGCAGCACCTACATGGCAATGGCAAAGGGTATGGGTGTAGCGACTGACGCGGCGTCGGATATGGCGGTAACGCTCACCGGGCGGCTGTCGGACATCATGTCCTTTTATAACAAGACTCAATCCGAGGTTGACACAATCGGGCGCGCCCTGATCACCGGAGAAACAGAACCGCTGAAGGCAATCGGTGTTGTAATGACGCAGACAAACTTGTCCGCGTATGCAATGGCGCAGGGCTTTTCCAAGACATACGCGGAGATGAGTTCCAATGAGCAGTTGCTCGTGCGTTATAAGTACTTTCTGGAACAAACCGCGATGGCGCAGGGTGATTTCGCGAAAACCTCCGAGGGCTGGGCAAATCAGACGCGATTACTTTCGGAACGTTTGAATGAGTTTATGACAAACCTCGGCGGATTGCTGATGAATACACTGACACCCGCTATCCGGTTTGCGAACGAGGCGGTATCGTTCCTGAACGAGCTGTTTTTCGGCGGGAATGATGACGCGGAAAACGCGACCGCCGTTAAAAATGCCGAAGCCGTTACCGATGAGGTCACATCAATGGGAACAGCAGCGGATAAGTCCAAGAAAAAGCTTAACAACCTCATTGCGGGTTTTGACGAGCTGCACATCATCAGCGGCGCGAAATCCGACAAGGACGATACAGCTGTTGACGCGGGAATCGACACATCAAATCTGTTGGGCGTAAATCTTGACGCGGACACCTCTGTAGCAAAAAAAGCCGCGGAAAAATATCGCGATATAATTAACGAAATCTATCTCGCGTTTAAGCACCATCCGCTCACAAAAGCGGTGGAGGAGATTATAAAAAGCGTTGGGAAGTTTTTTGGTTTCATTAAAGATAACAGGGAAATAAACGGCAGTGACATCGTAGATGCGCTTGCTAAAGTGCTTAAAGCAATTCTCGCGTTTAAGATAATTAGTGGAATCGTTAAAAATTTCTCCGCATTTTCAAAGGGATTCAGCGGATTAATCGGAGTTATCACAAAGCATCCGGTAGCGGCGGCTGTTGTTGGCATAACCGCGCTGGCGGTTGGAATAGTTAAATTGTCCAAGGAACTGGAGCGACAGCGAATTGCCGAGAGCTTTGGGGATATTGCAATATCGCTTGAGGAGATTAATGAGCTTATAAGCCCCATAACCGCAGATTCGGACAGAGTCGCGAACGCGTTTGAGAATAACAAGCAAAAGTTCAAAACCGCGCAGGAAAATTTTCAAAACATTGCCGAGGCGGTGGATAAAACCGCAAAGGCATTCCACAAGGGCACAATTGAACAGGACGTGGAGGGTTTCGCAAAGCAGCTTGACGAATTTATTGATAACGCATTTGAACTTAACAGCGCGACATACGACACAAGCGGTCTTGAAGCATTGTTTATGACAGATGGTGAAATTGACGATGAGGAACAAGCAATCCTTGACGAGCTGGACAATTTAGGTGGAGAGGTCTCCGACAAAATACAGTCATACGCTGATGAAATCCACAAAATCACCGACGCGGCAATTAAAGAAAATCGTGACCTTACCCAAGCCGAAATTGAGAACCTTGAATCGCTTTACAAAAAACTCGCCGAATTAACCTCTCAGCAAAGCGATATAAAAAGCAAAGCAACATGGGAGCGGTTGAAGAACGGCGATTACACCGCCGACAGTTACGCGGAGCTTGCCGAGAAAATCAAGGAGGCTCAGGAACAGGACAAAAAGGCACGCGATGAAATAGAGCAGTCAGCCTACGAACAAATAATGGCTGGAGTGGCGCGTAAGCAAGCCGACGGAGAATCTGATGCTGAAATTGAAGCATTCAAAGAAAGCAGCATAAAGAATATAAAGGAAGATCTCAAGGAAATGGAACTTAAATCCTTACGCTATCAACGGGAGATTATGACTGCTTGGGGTAGCGCGGCGTACAGCAAAACGGCAGACGCGGACATACCAATATCCGATAAAAACAAGGAACTACTGAAATCATATTTTTACGCTAAGCTTAACAAGCCGGATGGCGTAAATTTAGAAGAACTCGGCTCTCAAAGACTGATTGGAGATGGTGACTGGACTTACGAATCAGCCAACCAATATGTAAATAAAAAAATCCGTGAACAGTTCGGAGTGGATTTTTGGGAAGAATGGAACAGGCTTAATGAAGAGATAGGCGATACCAACGGCTCGGTCAATGAATTTTATGATTCAATCGACTACATTTTGCAGAACACAGAGGGGCTTGAGGTAGATGATTTAATTCCAAAAGTGGAGGAATTTAAGGAGCGTCCCGAAGATTATGTGGAAGTGATCAACGAAATTTTCCGCAATGCCGAAATAGACCCGCTCACCCTCACGTTAAAACTTGATACCACTGAGGTGGATAAGTGGCTTGCCGAATACACACAAAAAAAAGGATAAAATCGAGCCTGCAATCGACTTTTACAAACCGTTGCCTGCCGGTCCGATATACCAGCCAAAGTCCGATGATGGTGTTACACTGTCAATAATACTGGATGGCAAGCAACAGTACAAAGGTCCGGCTACGGGCAATCTGACGGCAACACGTTCCGGCAACGACTGGAATATGACCAACGGGGGAGGTAGAGGCTGACATGGATGTTCTGAAAATTAACGATATGGCTTTCCCGAAAAGAATCGCATCCATTAAAGGACAAATAATCGATGTTGATGGAGACGGCGCAGGTACGACCGAGGACGGCTACACGATTCGCGATGTACGCCGACGCAACAAAAACAAAATCATGGTCAAGTTTGACGGGCTGACGCTTGAAGAATTTACCACGATTATGGAGGCACTTGACTCCGCAAGCTTTAAGGTCACGTTTTTCTGCGGCAGCTACCGCACCATAACCGCATACGCGGGAGATAAAAATTGGGAGATGATAAAATGCCCAAACGAAGAAGACAACCGTTGGCGGCTTGACGTAAATATCATAGAGTACTAGGAGGGATAAAATGTACAATGTCAGCAGCGAATACCTGAAAGCGGTTACGAAACCTGATCGCGAATTTAAGATTCTGGTGCATTTCGACTATAAGGACGGCTCACAGGCGGATTTTAGTGACAGCACCATTCTGGGCTAGGTGGAGATCGCGTCGCAGGCAATCGCCGGAAGCGCGAACAGCGATACGATAGATATCGGCGGCGCGCTCGCGGCAAAAGCAATCCTAACGGTTATCGATGATAACATCAGCCTGCACCGATACACCGGAGCCTCGTTTTCAATACAGGTCTTCCTGAAACTAGAAAGCGGAGAATTTGAAAAAGTGCCGATGGGACATTTTTTTGTTGATGCCAGCAAGCTAAGCCGAATCGGTAATCAAATCAGTATTGTGGGATACGATTCAATGCTATCGTTGATGTATATGCTCTCCGACGAACATAGGCAGCAGCTTAAAAACCAAACAGCGGAACAGGCAGTACAATTCCTCGCGGCGTACAGCAACTGCGGATTTGAGCAAGACCTTTCCGAACTACCTAACAGCAATGTACCGCTTGATTTTGACAGTCCTCAGATTGAGACCGCGCGCGATGGTGTTATGTGGATAGCGCAGCTTATGGGTTGTTTTGCGCACGTTAGCAGACTCGGATTTCTGGAGTTTGTGCCTATAAAATCCGAGTGGAAATATTTTAACGAAGAACACACGGTAGGAACGATTATCGCGGTGCGGAATATCCAAGGCTCGGAGCGATATAAAACGAGGTTTGCCGATGACCGGATACATGTTGTGGGATTGTCAATGCCCGACAGTAACAATAAGCTGGTAACGCGCACCAGTAGCGGACTTGAAGGCGACGCCAATATAACCGTCGAGCTGGAAAAAAATCCACTTGTCGTAAATTCGTCATTGTCGCTCCGGGATATTCTTGGTGCGATATTAAGGAAACGCTGATTAAAAAGCTTTTTTGAAGTAAAATCCAAGGATTATCA
>CAYZQU010000153.1:0-911 GCA_964480645.1 uncultured Ruminococcus sp.
ATGGATAAGCCGTTAGCAAAGTATACTGTTACGGAGGGTTTGTTGCTTTTGTTTGCTGTGTTTGGCGCTTTCGGTTTTTTACGTAAGATTTTCAGGCGGAGAAAGGTGGTAAATAATGGGTTGGGATAATATTATTAAGTTTTTGGATTTAATTGGCTGGGGTGATTGGGCGGCTAAGTTCCTTGCTGATGGTGATTTCAGTCAAATCACATTCCCCGATTTGCTTTTCTGCACTTTGCCCTTTATGCTTCAGCTGTTCCTTGTCATTTTCCTTCTTAATTGGCTTATGGGTTTAATCGGCGATATTACAAAAAGTATTGCAAGGGGTGGTAGATAATGCTTATTGGCTTTAAGCTGTTTTTTAATCGTCTTAGGTTATTCCCGCTTTTTATCGCTTGTGTAATCAAGGATTTGTTTTTTTACATAAAGGAGCGCGGCTGGAACAAATTTGAGGGTTGGGGAATGCATTTGTATGTAGCCCAGTTCGGTGAGGGTAAAACTTGTTCTATGGTTCGCGATGCTTATAACATTTGTTGTAAGTTTCCTCAGGTCACACTTTTGACTAATTTCAAGGTACAGAATTTCCCTAATCATACCAAAATAGTTAAGCTTTTATCTCCTCAGCAGATTATAAATGCTGATAAAAATACACTTGTACTTATAGATGAGATTGGTTCTATTTTTAACTCTCGTGATTGGGCTGATGGTGGTAAAAAGGGAAGCGGCGGTATTTCCAAACAGCTTTTACAACACATTTTGCAAGTTCGCAAAAAGCATATAGAGATACTTGCAACAACTCAGCATTATCGTTATCTTGATGTGTCCTTACGGCGTATCGCTGCTACTGTTACTGTTTGCAGTGCTTTCTTTAAGCATCCTTTTTCCCGTATGATAACTAATCGCGTGTATTA
>CAYZQU010000153.1:921-3453 GCA_964480645.1 uncultured Ruminococcus sp.
ATTATGCGCCTGATTATGAATTGTTTTGTGATAATCCGCAATATCCGCTTGTCGAGATGGACGCTTTCAGTTATGTTCAAACGGATAAAATTCGCGACTTGTATGATACCGAGGAGCTTATAGACAATCTTTTAAATCAGGAATATATTCCCGATTCTGAGATAGTTGCAAATTCTAACGGTGCTGCTCCCGTATCTGTCGGCGAAATTCCTGCTGATAAAAAGGCACAAAAGAAATTCCTTGAAAACATTAAAAAGGGTGGTATAAGATAATGATTTCCAAACAGCTTGACTGGCTTACTCTGACTGCCAAAACTGTTGATAACCGTTATTCTTCCGATTTTCTTCATTTTATCCTTAAAATGCTGTGTCTCGATTGCTTTGAGTTAAAAGGCAAGTATGATGATGATAACGGTCATTGTTTTAAGTATGTGGGACGTGATAAGTATTACGAGTGTGTGTATCGTTATAACGATATTTCGCTTCTTACGGATTGGCGTCGCGGCATTTGTATACGTTTCAGCGGTAACGGGTTTGCTTTTTATCAGGAGCATTTGAAGGATTACGGTCTTACGCTTCAGACCGTTTGCCGCCGTTTTCGCGCGTCCTCTGTTGATGGTATCATTACTAATGTTACTCGCTTTGACTATGCTATGGACGATAAAGTTTCTTCCGATATTCCCTATGATAAGGCTTACCTTACAATGTCCAGAGTACGTGACAGTCTTAGAAGGGGAGAGGTTCGTTCTCGTCTTACGGTTGACCGCAAGCCGCATAATTATAGCCTTGACGTGTCCGAGGATACTTCAAGCCGCAATTGTGAGCCTACAGGTGATACTATTTACTTAGGCAGACGCAAGGGCGGCGCGGTTGTTGTTCGTTTCTATGATAAGCTTCTTGAGCGGAAATCAGGTAATCACGAAATAGACGATAAAATCATTTCTTGGACGCGCTGTGAATTTGAGTTCCATGACAGCCGCGCAATGGCTGTTTTTAATGCTTTTTGTGATATGTCCGAATCGGATTTTTCCGCTTATATGTCCGAGGTTGTTAATAACTACGTACAATTCATTTATATTGACGATTCTAACCGCTCTCGTTGTACTGTTAAGCGTTGGTGGGCGCGGTTTATGAAGACTGTGGAAAAAAGCAGTCTTATTATTCCGCCTTTTAAGGCTTCTACCTTTGAGGGAACTAAAAATTGGCTGGAAAAATCTGTATTTCCTACTCTTATACATTTTATTAATGTTATTGGTTTGCGTAAATTTTTACATATGGTCTATAAGTATATAGATAAGCCTAAAACCCCGCGAATTAAGCAGATGATAAACGATTTCCAGACGGTTAAGGAGCGCGGTTTTAAGTTGTCTGATACGGTTATTCAGTATGAGGATTATGTTCGCGAACGGTGTATAGAACCTTGGCTTGTCACCTCTAATCATACCGAAGATGACTTAAAACGCGAAAACAAGGCTTGTTGTGAATCGTGGCAAATTATTGAGCGTCAGAACGTTAAGGAATTGGGACTTGATGACCCGTTTGAATTTATGTGCCTGATGGGCGAATTTCCCTATATGAATTTTTAAAACGAATTTGTCATTGTCAAGTTGACAAATTCGCAAAGGCGGTGTTTTTATGGTCTGTGACTGGTGGGAATGCGCCAATTTTGAGGATTGCAAGATGATTAACGGCGGCTTTAGGAATTATCCGCCGTGCGCTTGCTGTGTGCGTTTTGATAGCTGTTCGGTGTGTACTCGCTATGTGGAGTGCGCCGATTTAGTCACGCAGTATTTGCCGGAGATGTTTCGGCGAATGGTTCGGGAAATTCGTCTCGGCGAGGATACCGAGCGTACACAACAGGTTATCCGCCAGAGAACCTGTGGCGGACGGAAAAGGGGGTAAATTTTATATTTTCCCTTCTTTTTTAAGCATATACTTCACAAGCATAAGTATATATGCCGGAGGATTATGCCTACCTTTTTCCCAATTTTTTATTGTCGCAATTGGGATTAAAAAATAATCTGAAAATTCTTTTACAGTCATTTTTGCTTTTTCTCGTAGCGTTTTAATGCTTAACGTCTGCTGAATTTCCGCGCACTTTTGCCTTAAATCCATATTTTTTTCTGCGTATTTTTCTCGGCGCGATTCATTAATAGTCTCATTGTTTTTGTCGTATTGTATCTTTCTAGTGATTTTTCGACGATTTTTATCAACTCTTTCATGATAATATGCAGTCCCTTGTTCATTGTCTATTTTTTTGTGCATTTTCTCGCGACAATCATCACAATATTTTTGTAATCCACTATTGACAATGTATGATTTGCCGCAGTTTTCACAAATATCAGTGCTTCCTATTTTGCGTGTAAGTCCTCTTGCTTCGCGTTTCTTTGATTCTCGTGAGGCGGTTCTTTTCCGTTCCTCGCGGCAATTTGGGCAGTACCATGCACGTGGACCGCCCGAAAATTGTATACCGCAAGATTTACAAATTCTGTTATTATAAATTGCCATATTGTTACCTCAATTGTTGATTAGC
>CAYZQU010000153.1:3463-4826 GCA_964480645.1 uncultured Ruminococcus sp.
ATTATAATATATTTTGGAGCAGTACACTCCCCTCGAACCCAATTTTGCAAGGTTCGGTATGGTATCTCAAGACTACGTGATATATTAACCATCTTATATCCTTTAATCATTTCTTTAATGTTGTCCTGAGCTGCCGAATAAATGATGTGTAAATCCTTGATAAAATCATCTACTTCGGGGGCTTCGGCGGGATAGCCTACCTCAGCGATAAACATTTCCTCGCTCTCCGCCTCCGCCGCATCGCGGAGACGGTTTAAAAACTCATTGTAAGTCAATTCCATTCCCTCCTCTCAAATAAATTTATCGTAATGCTTACGGATCTTTCGTTTGAAACCGTCGGGGTTCTCCACCCCGTAGAGGTTCACGCCGCCGAAGCTTACGGGAAAATATTCGACTGTCGATGAGTATTCTTGTTTAAACGTTTTCCCGCCATCGCGAGAAACGTTGTAAACTCGCTCCCCTCGCACAATCTCCTTTACTCTTACGCATACGCCGTTGTACTCGATTGGAGTTACGGACACCAGATATTTCTGGCGCGGGAATACTTCATAAGCCGCCGCTTCCGCCTTTTGAGTTAATACTGTGTTTGTCATATCTTTTCCTTTCTTGCCCCGTGTGGGGCTTTGCGTGAATCGCCGCCGCGTATTTGTTGTATGCAACGGTATTGTGTGCCGCCGTTGCAATATCGGTTTTTTTGATTATCCATAGTAATCTGCTATGTTGCACTCGCGCTCTTGCCTCTCTTCCGATGTCGGCTCGTATGCGTCTTCTACATCAACGATTGTGTAACCAGACTCTGAGCCGGGGTAATTTTCTTTAGCTTTTTCGAGTGCCTCATCTGGGCAGCTCGCGAGATACGTTGCGGACGTTATGCGTAGCTCGTTAAAATCCCAATCCAAATCATCTCCGTTGGTTGTATGCGATGCAGGGATAACAACACTGTTAAACGCCACAGTGTACCACTTTTTACCCTCTATTTTTTTAGAGCCCCAATTTAAATCCTTACTAACTCCCATAATCTTTACCTTTCTGGTGTTCGGGATTTTCCTTTCCCTTTAATTATATTTTACACCTATTCGGTGCAAAATTCAATAGGTTTTTTAAAAAAATATGCCATATAGGTGCATTTTCATCGTTTTGCACAATTTTTTTATTTTGCTTTGTACATATTGACTATATTATGTTTTTGTCTAAAAGGGGGGTGATTATTTTAACATAGTAAATTGCGTAAAATAGAAAATTAATATCTCGGATTTTTGTGCATTTTTGCCAGTTTTCAACAATGTATTTCTGTATACTTTTCACAAAAAATCCCCTGATTTCTCAGGGGATAATAGTTTTGCCGTTATGATCTAATCTCCAT
>CAYZQU010000154.1:0-2479 GCA_964480645.1 uncultured Ruminococcus sp.
TTTTCGCGGTGGTAAGAGTCAGCGCGCTGCCGTCCGGAAAGCTAATGACACTTTGAATCGACGCTTTTCCGTAGGTCTGCGTTCCGACAATCGACGCGCCGCGCTCGTCCCTCAGCGCGACAGCGAAAAGCTCCGCCGCAGAGGCTGTTCCACCGTCTGCAAGTACCGTCATAGGCAGGTTGATATAATCCGCGCCATCGGTTTCCACAAGCGTTTTTCGCACGCCGTCCGAGTTTTCGGAATAGGCGATTACCGCCGCCGGTATCAGACGGTTAAGCATTGGCTGAATCGAAGAAATTGTTCCGCCGCCGTTCTGCCGCACATCGATAATCAGCGCCTCTGCACCCTGAGCGGTAAGCGTGTTCAGCGCCGTTGAGAATTGTTCGGCGGTTTTGGTGTTAAATGCCGTAATGCGGATAAGTCCGATCCGATTTTCGAGCATTTTTTCCGTTACGGACTCGATATCCACTTGCTGGCGCACCAGTGTCACTGAGATTTCCTCGCCGCTCCTAAAAAGTTTCAAGGAGACCTTTGTGCCGATTTCGCCCGAAAGACGCTGAAGTCCATCACTTGGAGTCATCGAAAGCAGGCTTTTTCCGTCTATCTCGGTAATTACGTCTCCCGCTTTAACTCCGTTGCTTTCCGCAGAGCTGTTCTTATATACCCGCGTTACCGCGAGGTAGCCGCTTCCGTTGTCCTCAGCCTCAAGCCCCGCGCCGTTTATTACGCCGCTTGTGGTCTGCTGAAGCTCATAATACGCGTCCGCTTGCATATAGCTTGCGTATTTATCGCCGATTCCGTTTACATATCCTGACAGAATGGATGTTTGCAGAGCATCATCGTTTATTGTCTTTGCCCCGATATAATTCGCGCGAACCGCCGCGTCAAGCTCTTTCATTTTTTCGTAAACCCCGGTATACTTCTCGGAGCTTGCAATCTTTGAATTATAAATCCCCAGCGAAACCGTCCAGGTTAGCACAAACGTGATTGCGCACCCAATGGCGATAAGGCTGATAGTTAAGCCAAGCGATATTTTTCTGTTCATAAAACCCCCAAAAATCAGTTGACAGTTGATATTGTACAGTTGACAGTTAATGTGTCCGCTTCGCGGACAATGATTAAGATTGTATCTGAACGGATAAGCGTTTCTACTCGGATACAATCCTGAATACTCGCGGCGCAAGCCGCGCTCCAAAACTGTACACTGTCAACTGTACACTTTACACTTTAAGGTACTTGCCCATACTGATCAGTGTTCCCGTGACACCGAGAGCCGCTCCCGCCAGACAGCAGGAAAGCAGTACAATCACGCTTACATCGCCGAACGGAATGAGGTTAAAGAACCCGAACATTTCCCACAACGTGAGGTTATCCGTAAACAGTGAGAAAACGGAATCATAGATAAACCATGTCAGTCCCCATGCGGCAACACCCGCGAGAACTCCCACAAAGCAGCCCTCTACGAAGAACGGCAGCTTTATAAATCCGTTGGTCGCGCCAACGTACTTCATAATCGTGATTTCGTTGCGGCGCGCGAATACGCTCGTCCGTATCGTGTTGGAAACAATTACCACGCTTACTATGGTAAGCACAATCAGAATCGCCGCAATAATTACCGTAAACGTGTTTCTGATGTTGACAAGCGCACCTGCGAAGTCATACGGAGCTTTTACTTTTTCAACTCCCTCGATAGACGTCAGTGTCGTAACGACGGGACGAATCATCGACACATCGGAAACCCTCACGAGAAACGTTTCCGGTATGGTGTTTTCCTCCCAGTATTCGGTAAGGTCGGCAAATTCGCCCATTTTTTCCTTAAATCTTTCCAAGCCCTCTTCTTTGGAAATATACTTGACCTCGGAAAGGTTGGTGTTGTTATCGAGAATTGATTGTATATGTGCTAATTGCTCGTCGCTTACGCCCTCTTTGATATAAACCGCGATTTCATTGGTATCTTCGATGTTCCTCATAATGATATTGAGGTTCATCATTACCAATACAGTTATGCTGATTTGAAGCAGGCTCACCAACAGAATCGAAAAGCTGGCAAAGCTCATAATAAAGTTTTTCCATACGGAAGAAATTCCCTTTTTCACAAGGTAACTCGCATTACTGGTCCTCATCGTTACCTCCTATTGTTTCATCAAAGGTAATTTCGCCCTTATCGAGATTTATGATACGTCCTCCGAAATAGCGCACCAAGTCATGTTCGTGAGTAATCATCACCACGGTTGTGCCGCAGCGGTTGATTTCCTTCAGCAGTCCAACCAGCTTGTAGGAGCGTTCAGGGTCGAGATTTCCCGTCGGCTCATCTACTATCAGAAGTCCGGGATCGTTCGCGAGCGCTCTCGCAATCGCCACACGCTGCTGTTCGCCGCCCGACAGATCGCGGGTGCGGTGCTTTGCCTTGCCCGCCATTTCCATCAGATTCAGCACATAAGGAACGCGCTGTCTGATATATCTGTTGGATTGGTCGGCA
>CAYZQU010000154.1:2489-4808 GCA_964480645.1 uncultured Ruminococcus sp.
ATACACAGTATAATCCTGAATCAGTCGGAAATCCTGAAATACAAGTCCTATTGACCTCCGGAATTTGGAGATTCGGTTGCCCTTAAGCTTTTCAAGATTGTATCCGTTTACGAATACGCGCCCGGAGCTTGGCATAAGCTCACGCATCATCAGCTTCATAAGCGTGGATTTTCCCGCGCCGCTTTCACCCACGATAAAAACGAATTCCCCGTCGTTTATTCGCAGGTTAATGTTTACTAACGCGTCAACTCCGCTCGAATAGTGGACATTGACGTTTTTCATTTCTACCATTTTTATCCCCCTAGTGTTATCGGTCTGTGCTTCCCCGATAGTTCGATTTTAATGCTCATTTTTTCTCTATCTGTGAAATATTTCTGTAAGTGAATTTTCTCTGTTACAAACCGCAAGGCTACCCGTGAAAACAACACGGGCAGCCATAATTTGTAAAATCAGAACTTGGTTGGATTCGCGGCGAGATATTTTTTAACCATCAGCGCGATTTTGAAGATAATCGCGTGGTCGAATTCGCGTAAATCCAGACCTGTCAGCTTCTTTATCTTGTCTAAGCGGTACACCAGCGTATTGCGGTGAACGAACAGCTTTCGTGACGTTTCCGAAACGTTCAGGCTGTTTTCAAAGAATTTCTGGATTGTAAACAATGTTTCGTGGTCAAGGCTCTCAATCGAGTTCTTCTTGAAAACCTCCCTAAGGAATGTTTCGCACAGCGTCGTCGGCAGGTGATAGATAAGCCGCGCGATTCCGAGATTGTCGTAAGAAACAATGTTCTTGTCGGTATCGAATACTTTTCCGACTTCCAAAGCCGTCTGCGCTTCTTTGAACGAGCGCGCAAGCTCCTTGATTCCGAGTACGGGAGTGCCGATTCCGACGTTCACCTTGGTGAAAAACTCGCTTGAAAGCGTATCGGAGATACTGCGCGCCAGTTTTTCCAAATCCTTTACATCGGTGTTGTTCTTGACCTCTTTTACCAACACAATATCGTTTTCGGTGATGTTGAATACGAAATCCTTGTTCTTGTCAGGAAACAGATTCTGAATAACATCATACGCCGATACATCGTTGGAAGCCACCACGCTTATAAGGAACACCACGCGGCTGATGTCGCCGTTAAAGTGCAGTTCGCGCGCCTTTATGCTTATATCTCCGGGAAGAACGTTGTCGAGAATGATGTTCTTGACGAAGTTGTTGCGGTCGTATTTCTCATCATAGTATTGCTTGATGCTGGAAAGAGATATGGCGATGATTCCGGCATACTTTCCCGCGGATTCGTCCGTGCCCTCCACAAACACCGCGTAATCGGGTTTTATATGAATCCCAAACGGCTTATAGGTGTAGCCATCGCGAATGAAAATCTCGTGGGAATCCCCAAGCTCTATCGAGAAATATTCGTTACCGCCGCCAACTCTGGTAAGGTCACTGCACGCTATTATTGTTCCGTTTTCGTCAATTACGCCAATCACCCTGTTTACAGTATCTTTCATTTGATGGACTATACCCTGAAATAGTCTGTTTGACATCTTACCTTTTACCTCTTTCTTGTATTTTAGCTTTCCGAATTGCGTAAAAATGCACAATATTAACACCGAATTTTTGTGCCTATCTCTATTGTACTAAAAAATATCAAAAAAATCAAGTGTTTTTTATGTAAAATGTTAAATTTTTATGGATTTTTTTCACAACACTTGAAAATTTCATAATAATGTAATATAATATATATAAGTATATCCAAGTTAAACAGAAAAGAGGAAATTCAAATGGAAAATAAAGGCAAGTACTATCTGACTACCCCGATTTATTATCCGTCGGGAAACCCGCATATCGGTCATTGCTACACCACCGTAGCGTGCGATACGATTGCGAGATTCAAGCGTCTTCAGGGATATGACGTTATGTTCCTTACGGGTATGGACGAGCACGGTCAGAAAATCGAGGAGAAAGCCCGCGAACGGGGAATCACCCCTAAAGAGTATGTTGACGGAATTGTGGCGAACTTCAAGCGTCTGTGGGAGACAATGAACATCAGCTATGATAGGTTTGTACGCACCACGGACGATTACCACGTCAAGACCGTACAGAAGATTTTCAAGGATCTGTACGACAAGGGGCATATTTATAAGGGCGAATACACCGGTAAATACTGCGTTCCGTGCGAGAGCTTCTGGACGGAATCCCAGCTTGATGAGAATGGATGCTGCCCCGACTGTCACCGTCCTGTGATAGACGCTCACGAGGAGGCGTACTTCCTTAAAGTATCGGCGTATGCGGATAAAATCGAGAAGTTTCTTACCGAAACGGATTATC
>CAYZQU010000155.1:0-4796 GCA_964480645.1 uncultured Ruminococcus sp.
AGAGAGTCCTTAACGAGCGTACCTGTATGTGAATTATAATTCGGAAAGCTGACAGCCCGGCACATAACGTCCCGAGATTGCAAATACTCGGTAACAAGCTCCAACTGAGTGGATTTTCCGCTTCCGTCCAACCCGTCAATCACAACAATTTTGCCCTTGCTCATACTTATATCTCCAAATTTTTCATATATCATAATGCCAGAACCACTATCCTGTTAAAGTTATAACACTGCTTATATTGTACCATATTCTTACCAAATAGTCAATATTTATTACGAATTTTTTCACAATTTTCACAAAAATAATCCAAGGATAAGCCCTTGGATCGTTACATTTATTTCAATAATTGTAAGTATATGTCATCTTGCAAAAATCCGACTTTTTTGTAAAATTCCACCAGCTCATTGTGGCACAACACAAAAACGGCGCTCGGGTAAAGCTCCGCGCAGACCGCGCGTATCAACCGAGTGGCATTCCCTTTATTTCTTCCCTTAGGAGATGTTGCAATCTGAGACAACAATGCTTCCCCGTTCAGATTGTGCTGGATCGTGAGAATAGAATCTCCCAACCGTCGCACAGAAGTTATTCCGTGACGTATCCGATGTGACATATCCACATACCATGGCTCAAACTTGATGTCAAACGCGGATTTCAAGATTTCATATACCTCGGAAAGCGGCGGATTACTCTCCGTTTCACACAGAATCTCTTGCCCTGCAAACCGCATAAGGTTCACAATCTCGCATTTACACCGAATATGTTCGGAGAGCCGTTCACCCACACGCTTCGAGCAGAATATTTTCGAGAATCCGCAAAATCCAAAAAACTCCGAAAGCTCATCATAATTGGGATTACAGCCAATTTCAGATACAACAAATTCGCCGTCCAGTTCTGAAATAATAAAATCATCTGAGTAATAAAAACGGCAAAACTCATATTCCGTTCCATAAGCAAACATAAGTGCGCGGATTTTCTGCGCCAAAATTCCCGAATCGGGTAAATTGGCAAACGTGGACTCAACGCGCCGTATCACAGCTCTGCCACGGCAGACAGCATCTTCTCGGCGAGTGAACGAACGTCAAGAAAATCGCTCTCCTTGATGACACAGGACGGCGAGTGAAGATACCGACATGGCACGGAAATCGCACAGGTTCGCACTCCGCCGCGACTTATGTGAATTGAGCCGCTGTCGTTGCCACCTGCGATTAGAGTTTTAGTCTGAACCGAAATTTCGTATTTTTGCGCTGTTTCAACCGCCAACGCATACAGTCCGCGGTCATAAATCGTACTTCGGTCCATATAGGATACCACCGCGCCACGACCTAATTCACAGACCTTCTTTGCTCCCGAAACACCCGCAATATCACACGCGGTAGTGGTTTCCAGCACAACTGCAATATCCGGAGCAATTGTGAACGCCGCCGCTTTCGCGCCGCGCGTTCCTATTTCCTCTTGGACCGTGAACGCATACCACGCGTCATATTCAGGTTCGCCGTTAATCATATCCATCATAATAAGGCATCCCGCGCGGTCATCAATTGCCTTTCCCTTGACAAATCCGTCTCCAAACCTGAAAAAATCCGTGTCAAAATATGCCCTGTCTCCAAGAGACACGACTTTTTCCGCTTCCTCACGCGAGAAAGCACCGATATCAAGATACATCTCCGAAAAGTCTGGAATCTTCTTTCGCTCCTCGGCGGACTGCTGATGAATCGCTTTCACTCCAACCACTCCAAGAGCGCCGCTCTCCAGTCGAATCGCTTTTCCCAACACCACGCTGGGATTTACGCCGCCCACCGCGTCAAAACTCAAAAATCCGTCCTCGCTGATATGGGTGACAATAAAACTCACCTCGTCTATATGTGCCGCGAACATAATCTTGTTTTTTGGAGTTTTTTTACCTTTTTTGAACACCAGAAGATTACCGAGATTATCGACAATCACCTTATCCGCTCGAATATTAGCAGCGATGAAATCACGAACCCGTGCCTCGTCCCCGGAGCCACCGTTCAATTGACAGATTTCTTCCAGTTTATCAAGCATTTTTAGCACCTCCCGCCGCGTATTCGCAGATAAGCTTTGCCGTGGACTCAATGTCACTTAATTTCACACATTCCACGGGAGTGTGCATATATCGGATTGGAAAAGATAGTGTGCAGCATTTTGCTCCAACCCCCGAAACACCTATTGCGTCCGCGTTTGTGCCCGTCGAAGACGGCATTACCTCACAGGTGAACGGGATATTTTCAGTCCTTGCAAGACTCCGCAGAGAATTTGACATCTCCCTATCGAGAGCTGCCGAGAAGCCAATCATCACGCCGCTTCCAAACTCTGCGGTTTCCTTTGGATTTCCATCGGGTGTTCTTCCGAACGATACATCAACAATAATCGCTTCATCGGGCTGAATCCGAAACGCCGCTTGCTTTGCACCGCGCTCCCCTGTCTCCTCTTGCGCCGAAAAGCAAATCACAAGATTATACGCCAATTCTTTTCCACGAAGCATATCCAGCGCCGCCAAAATAGCGCAGACACCGCTTCGGTCATCGATTGAGGGCGCGCTTACCACATCTCCGCACAGCTCACGAAAGCGCGAATTAACAGTTATTCTGTCACCGAGGGAAACAAATTCTTCCACTTTTTCACATGGCATTCCGACATCTACATAGATATTGCCGATTTCGGGCGCGGAATTATCCTTTGAAACGTGTGGCGGAAGCGTTGAAATTACACCTTGAATCGGCTTTTTGCCATGAATCGTAACCGACTGCGCCAAATATGTGCGAATATCGGGTGAACCGCATGAACCCACACAAAGGAATCCCTGTTCCTCCACATAGGTGACAATCAAGCCCACCTCGTCTATATGCGCATCGAGCATAAGCGTTTTCGCGCCGGGATTCGGGGATTTAACATATCCCAGAACATTCCCGAACGCGTCCACAGTTACCTCCTCGGCATATCCGCGTAACAGCTCCGCCGCCGCGTTTGCCGCAGAAAACTCATCTCCGGAAACACCCGCCTGTTCGGTAAGCGTTTTAAGAGTTGTTTTAATGTCCAAAACAGTGCCCTTCCTATTTTAAAAAATCATTCTCAATCTCGCCAAGATTAAAATTAAATCCCTTGTAATTCAGCGTTTCCAGTTTATAGAGAACAAGCTCCCGTGGGAATCCAAGACATTTCGCGAGGGACGCAACATCAGATTGAAATTCCGTCTCTGCAATGATTTCATCATCGGAGATAAGCACACTGGCGGCAAAAAGATTTGCTTCACGCTCGGTCTTATTGCTCGACAGCAGAAGCGTATTTTCGCGGATTCCTCCCGCGGACAGTTCCCTGTGAAGCATATCATGCCCCAACTCGTGCGCGCAAACCACTGTTTTGACAATATCATCCAGTTCCTCGTTTATGACGATATAACGGCATTCGTTCTCGCAAAGATAAAACCCTTTCAGCCTGCCAAGATCTTTGAACCACACATTTGCTCCGGAATTTTCGGCGGTCTCGAAAATATTTCTACCGCCAAATTCTTCCAGAACGTGTTCGGCAATGGAGATAATGTGCCCAATTTGAGGCATTATTTCTTACCTTCAGCTCCAATCTTCTTGGAATCCTCATAGATTTCACTTAAGACAGACATCAAACGGCTCTTGTCATCATCGGACAGAGAATTGCCCGCGAAAAGACCTCTCGACTTGTTCAAGAATCTTTCCGCCTCGCCGGAATCTCCACCTTTCGCGGCAATGCTCCTGATAAACTTTTCCTCGTTAGTAAGCTCCAAATCCTGTTTCTCGTCAAGCAGAAATTCGGGGGTCATATCGAGTTGCTTCGCGATTCTCTCCATCACGGATTTTCTCGGATTGCGTGTACCGCTCATATAATACGCAAACGCTCGATATGTAATACCGACGCTTTCCGCAAAATCCACTCGTCTGATGCGCTTCCTGTTCAACAGAATGTCCAATTTTTCGTTCAACTTCATAATGATAATCCTCCTAAAAAAATATGGTAAATTTTACTTCACACTTATATTATACTCGTGAATTGTTGATTTGTCAAGCCCTATTTTTTATTTTTTAATATTCATTTTAATGGATATTATTCACTAAATATTCGACTTTTTTTCAAAAAAATCAAAAAAATGTAAAAATTAATGAATATTACCCGAAATAATGAATATTTATGCTTGACTTTTTCAAAAAAAAGTGTATAATAGAATATGTAAATTATAGTGAACGTCAAAATAAATTTGACGTTCACTATAATTAAGATCAAATTTGCCTCGCGCATACGTTCGCTAACGCTCACTCCTCGCGTGTCGGCAAATAGTAAACGACAAATAATTTTGTCGTTTACTATAATTTCCCAAAAGACGGAAAAGGAGAATTATTATGGCTAAGGAAATCAAGAAAATTGTTTTGGCGTACTCGGGCGGTTTGGATACATCTATTATAATCCCGTGGCTTAAGGAAACTTACCCCGGTTGTGAGGTCATCTGCGTGGCAGGTAACGTTGGTCAGGATTCCGAAATTGAAGGTCTGGAGGAACGCGCAAAGAAGACCGGCGCTTCCAAGCTTTATATTGAGGACATTCAAGATGAATTTGTCAACGACTTTATCTTCCCGACCCTGAAAGCGGGGGCAAAATACGAGGGCTACCTCCTCGGAACATCATTCGCGCGTCCTCCGATAGCGAAAAGATTGGTTGAAATTGCGAAGAAAGAAAACGCGGACGCTATATGCCACGGCTGCACCGGCAAGGGCAACGACCAGGTTCGTTTTGAGCTGACAATCAAGGCT
>CAYZQU010000156.1:0-4788 GCA_964480645.1 uncultured Ruminococcus sp.
AGTCTTGACAATTCACATTATGTATGCTATAATGATAAAAAGACCAACCAAGTTTATCCTCGGCAGAGGAATGTGAAAAGGAGAATTTATGGACAGAAAAGCAAAATCGGAGAAAATCCTTGCGAAGTACCAAATCAAAATCAACCCAAACCTACCGCAGATTGAAAATGAAGATGAAGCGCGGATAAAGTCCCCGGAGGAGATTGTAAAGCGCGCGGTAACGGCGTTTCTCACCGCGCAGATTGCGATTGACGCTATGAGTGGCAACGGCGCGAAAGAATCCGTTGAGTTTTTTACGCCGATTCTGGAGCGTTTCGGCTTAAAAGACGAGCTGACTCCCGATGAAAAGCCGTTTTTCGATCTTGCCGTATGCGACGACATCTCCGAGGAAGACGCCAATTCGCTCCAGTGGAGAATTGAGATGTGCGTGGTGCTGTTCTGGGCATGCGGATTTCGCAAGAAGTTGGAATTTCCACCGTCGGAGCTTTCGGACACACGTCCCGAAATTGGGTTGATTGGAGGTTGCAAGAGCTTCGACGAACTTATGGGACACGTAAAAATGCGTTCCGCATCGGAGATTCTGGATGTCGCGGATTTGCTTTTCCGCGCGGATTGGGCGTGTGTTGAGGCAAGGATTCATAACGATCCGTCTGCTTTGGGCAAAACCGAGCAGTTTTTCAGTGATGTAATCGTGGAACAGCACAAGGGAGTAAACTGGCTGATAGGTGCGGTTGACGCCGAGGATTGGGACAACGTCCTTCCGCACACATAAAAACACCGCACAAAACCTTACATTCGGTTTTTGCACGGTGTTGTTTTTAATATTTCGGTTATCTGTATTTAATGCCTTTTGAATTCGGATTATTTGTTGTTATCGGATTTGGTAGAATCTTTTTCAGTGCCTTTTATCCTTTTAACAGCATCTTTCAGGATTGCAACCGCTTTGTCTGAATTGCCTGTTTCAATCAATGCAACCAGTAATTCGTATTGCGTACACAATTCTTGGTTTGTCATTTTCCCCACCTCCTTTTATATATTTCGGTTATCTACATTATATCACGTAATTTTTAAGATGTCAAGACCATATTTGATTTTTAAGTCAAGCTAATTCCCCGCACAATCGTGCGGGGAATTGTGTTATTTAGATTACATCAAATCTCGGCAATAACCTCGACCTCAACTAGCGCTCCCTTGGGAATCTGAAGACCGCCTACGCAGGAGCGCGCGGGCTTCCCTGTGAAATATTCGGCGTAAACGGCGTTAAACGCCGCAAAATCCCCGATGTCTTTCAGATAGCAGTTGGTCTTGACTACCTTTTCAAGAGAAGTCCCCGCCGCTTCAAGAACGGCTTTGAGGTTCTCGCAGACACGACGCGTCTGTTCCTCTATTCCACCCTCTACGAGGTTTCCCGTAGCCGGGTCAATCGGAATTTGCCCCGAGGTGAAAACCGCGCTTCCGAAAATCTTCGCTTGGGTGTACGGTCCGATAGCTTCGGGCGCGTTGCTTGTGTGTACGTCTTTCATGATAAAATCTCCTTTATAGTTTTTTGCCGGTAAAAACCAGCCTATAATGCTCATAAACGTCAATTGATTGAACATCGGGATTCCCCGTGTCAAATTCCGCGCTCCATTGCGGGGGATAGAACGACAGTATTCGATTAAACGTAACGTTCATTCCAACACATTTTGCGAACAATTCATCGGGGATATTCCCGTAGAACGCGCGTATATCGCCGTTTGCGAGGAATCCGAACAGTCCCGACAGCTTAATTCCCAAGTCCTCCCATTCAAGAGAATCCGGCGCGAAATAAATCACACTTCCCATGGAATCGGGAAACAATCCGGTATTAAGCGCGAAAATCCCGCCGAAAATGTCATCGCCGAGGATTATGTACCCCGCGCCGCCGAACTTGACATTAAACATATTAATATCGCGGAATTTGGAATCACGCGTGCTTCCAAGCAGCCGCACAATTCCCTCCGAAACGATTCCGCCGCATTGGTTCACCAGCAGCCCGAAATTGCTGGATTCGTCCGCCTGAAAATATTCCGCGTTTATCGCCGCGCAGGGCGTGTCCGCAGGAGCGATTTCCACGCGGTTTTTCCCGCCGGTAAGCATTTCCTCAAGTTCCATAGCCATTGTACCACAACTCCTTCATATCGTTGAATGTGAAATCCGGCATCTTGCGGAAGAAAATTTTCGGCTTGAAATCCGACTTGTCCGCGCAGACGAAGTTGAACGTTGTAAGATAGTAAAGCCACGGGCAATCCCAATTACTGTACCTTTCATTGTAGATGATACGCCCGCTCTGACCGTTCGTCAGCGTGAACTTGCTTTTGACGTAACCGCGCTGCTTTTTATCGGTATAAAGAATTTCGTAGCCATTATTCGCGCGTTTTACAAATATTCTCTGCCCGAAAAAGTCTGAGTTGAATTTACCGGTATAAAACGCGTTCTCGCCGTAAATTTTAACTTTGTTCCACTTCTCGTGAAGTCCGTCTGTGCGTTGCAGCAAGTCCACAGAGTTGAACAGAATCTCGTCGGTAATGCTCTTAGCGTCGAAATTTACGGGAAGAAATTTCACACTTCGGCGGACATTTGCGTAATTTCCGTAGCGGACGGCTTTTGTATAAACCAAGTCGATTTTCTGAATAAACAGCATCAGTCGTTCTCCACGACCTTAAACCCTGCGTTTGTGAGCGCGGTCTTTATTTGCTGCAAATGCTCGAAATTGCGAGTTTCAAGCTGAATTCTCAAGAAGCACCCGCTGATGTTCTCGCCCTCGTCGGCGCGTTCGTGGTGAACTCCGGTAACATTTCCACCGAGACTCGCTATAACCTCGGAAACCCCCACAAGCTGACCGGGCTTATCCACAAGCTCAATGGTAAGCAGGGAAGCGCGTCCGCTCTTTACAAGACCGCGGCGAATTACGCGGCTGAGGATTGTCACATCAATGTTTCCGCCCGAAACAAGGCACACGACCTTTTTGCCTTTCACGGGGACTTTATTGAACATAACCGCCGCTGCGGGAACTGCTCCCGCGCCCTCCGCGATGAGTTTCTGCTGTTCGATAAGCGACAGAATCGCGCAGGAAATCTCATCCTCGGTTACGGTAACAATCTCGTCAACATATTTGCTTACCAGTTCAAATGTGTTCACACCTGGCTCTTTGACGGCGATTCCGTCCGCAAGGGTGGAAACATTGTCCAAACGCTCGATTTTTCCGTCCCTGATGGAGTTGTACATAGAAGGCGCGCCCGCTGCCTGAACGCCGTAAACCTTGATTTTCGGATTCAGCGATTTAATTGCGAACGCCACACCCGAAATCAGTCCGCCGCCGCCAATCGGCACAACGACTGCGTCCATATCTGGGAGCTGTTCCAAAAGCTCCAGACCGATCGTTCCTTGCCCCGCGATAACCATTTCATCATCAAACGGGTGAATGAACGTATATCCCTTCTCATCGCGTAGTTGAAGTGCCTTGTTGTAAGCGTCGTCGTAAACGCCCGGAACAAGACAAACCTCCGCGCCATAGCCCTTAGTTGCCTCGACTTTGGAAATCGGCGCGCCATCGGGCAGGCAAATCAGCGACTTGATACCCGCTTTGGTTGCCGCGAGAGCGACGCCTTGCGCGTGGTTTCCTGCGGAGCAAGCGATAACGCCCTTTTCGCGTTCCTCGGGACTGAGCTGGGAAATTTTGTAATACGCACCGCGCACTTTAAAAGAGCCGGTAATCTGCAAATTTTCCGTTTTGAGATAAACATCCGCGTCAGGGTTGATTTTCGGCGCTTTGATGAGGTCTGTTTTGCGGATAACCTCCTTAAGCACGTGCTGAGCCTTGTAAATCGTGTCTAATGTAAGCATTTTTCCGTTCTCCTTAATTTTTTGAATATTTGCACAGGGAATAAAAAATCCCCCTAACGGACAGGGAGATAGAACATTTATTTTCTCTGTACATCCGTCAATGCACTTCCCGCTAACGGTGGAAATCCGTATTTTCTTAATCACACTGTAAAGCCGTGTTTTCGGAAAATCTGCTCCGAGTTGATTATACCAAGGAACACCGACCGCCTTTCACCAACCGGCGGCTCTCTGAACGGAATTTGTCTTGACATAGCGTATTAAACGCACTCATCATAGCATTTACACATCTATTATACAACACTTTCCGAAGTTTGTCAATAGTTTTTCGCAGATTTTGAAAAAAATTCCGCTAACCCCTTGAAAAAAATTACAAAATGAGTTATAATATAAAGTAATGTATTATTAAAAATTATTTGAGGAGGTACGTCTTGAAAGGTCCGTTACTTTATCTGTTTGACTTTTTTATGGGAAGAGAATCGGGAATATTTGTTGTACTCAGCTTTTTCTCTACATTCGTGGTATTGTTCCTATGTTTTCCATTACGCGCGTATTGCCGTGGATTCGTCGCAAAAAAATTGGGAGACGATTCCGCCGAAAGTATGGGTATGCTGACGCTGAATCCCTTGGCGCATATTGACCCTCTCGGCGCGCTGTGTATGTGTATTTGCTGTATCGGATGGTCGAAACCTATGCCGGTGAATCCCGCACGCTGTCATAAGGTATCACAGCAAAAGGCGGTTACATTGATTTCACTCACCGGACCTGTTTCGTTGGTCGTTCTGGGATATCTGATGATGCTTGTCGGTAAGCTGATAGTTGTCGCTGCGCCGACTTCCGAAGCTGTGATTTGGATTTACACCGGATTGGTGTATGCCGCGCAGATAAGCGTATTCCTCGCGGTGCTGAACATTCTTCCTGTGCCGG
>CAYZQU010000157.1:0-4772 GCA_964480645.1 uncultured Ruminococcus sp.
TGGGACTGGACATCAGAAATGTTATAATGATTTTGTTGTCGTTTGTCCTGTTTTATCTCGCAATTAAGAAACAGTATGAGCCGTTGCTGATGCTGCCGATTGCGTTTGGTATGCTGCTTACGAATCTGCCTCTTACGGGATTGTATCACCCCGAGCTGTGGAATCCCGCGACAAATCCGTATTTCGCGCCACAAGTACCGCTTGACGCGGACGGCAATTTTATCGCTAATTTCACAGGAAGTCTCTTAAATTACAATATGGAGACCTCGCTGGATTACGGCAGAGTACTGCATGAGGGCGGTCTGCTGGATATGCTGTACTTGGGTGTTAAACTGCAGATTTATCCGCCGCTCATTTTCCTCGGAATCGGCTCTATGACTGACTTTGGTCCTTTGATTGCAAACCCCAAAAGCTTTCTGCTCGGTGCTGCCGCACAAGGCGGTATCTTCTTTACATTCTTGGGTGCTTGCGTGTTGAACCTTACTGGTATCGCGGAATTTACGCTTAAGGAAGCCGCTTCCATCGCGATTATAGGTGGTGCGGACGGTCCTACGGCAATTTACTTGACATCAAAGCTTGCTCCGCAGTTGTTAGGCTCAATCGCGGTTGCGGCGTATTCGTATATGGCACTCGTTCCGGTAATTCAGCCGCCGATTATGAAATTGCTCACCACCGAAAAGGAGCGTTCTGTAAAGATGGGACAGCTTCGTGAGGTTTCCAAAATCGAGAAGATTGTGTTCCCGATTGCGGTTACGGTTATCGTTTCGTTGATTGTACCGTCCGCCGCTCCATTGGTGGGAATCCTGATGTTCGGCAACTTGATGAAGGAGTCGGGAGTATGCGACAGACTGGTTAAGACCGCGCAAAACGAGCTTATGAACATCATCACCATCTTCCTTGGAATCACCGTTGGCGCGACAGCCGTTGCGGACAACTTCCTCAGTTGGAAGACAATATTTATCATTGTGCTTGGACTTATCGCGTTCTGCGTCGGCACGGCGTGCGGAGTACTGCTTGGTAAGCTGATGTACGTGATTTCGGGCAGAAAAATCAATCCGCTTATAGGTTCGGCGGGTGTTTCCGCAGTGCCCATGGCGGCGCGCGTATCGCAGAAGGTCGGCGCTCAGACCAATCCCTCCAATTTCCTGCTTATGCACGCGATGGGACCGAATGTTGCCGGTGTAATCGGCTCGGCAGTTGCGGCAGGAGTGCTGCTCTCTGTGCTTGGATAACTTAGAATCAATATCTCCGTCAATGACGGAGATATTTTGAAATGGAGGTAAATTTATGAAAACAATAACTATCAAAGGCGTGGGTACGGCTTCCATAAAGCCGGATTACATCACGATTATGTTGAGAATCGCTTCTAAGGACAAGGATTACTCCAAGGCCATAGATAACGCGAATGAACATATTGCTATGCTTCAAAAATCAATCACATCGGTTGGGTTTGTCAAGGAAGACTTGAAAACGCTGATGTTTAGGGTGAATACTTTTTATGATAATGACGTAAAAAAGCAAAAGGCAACTTATGTGTGCAATTATAATCTGAAGTTATCATTTGATTTGGACACAAATCGCCTTGCGCAAGTGCTTAATGCCATTTCCGACAGTGGCGCAGACGCGAATTTCAACATTCAATTTACTGTAAAGAATCCGGAAAAGGTAAATCAGGAGTTGCTTAAATCAGCAGCCGAAAATGCTCGCCAAAAGGCTGAGGTTCTTTGCGCGGCGGCGGGAGTCAATCTGGGTGAGCTAGTTTCCATTAATTATGATTGGGGCGAAGTGAATGTTGTTTCGGCGAGTGCATACTCGATGAGCAGGGAGATGGTTCGCGGTATATCGGCACCTGTTCCCGAATTTGAGCCGGAAGATATTCAGGCCAACGACACTGCGACATTTATCTGGGAAATAAATTGAGGAAAATCCCCGTCAAAGCTTGACGGGGATTTGTATTACAGAAGTATTCGTTCATCGCAATATTCGCAGACAAGAATATCTCCGCGGTTAATGAAGCTGTGCGGCAGGTATTTTTCGGTCTGTGTGACGCATTTTGGATTGGTACAGCACACGTTGTTGTGTATTTCTCCCGTAAGAAGCGGGCGGATTTTCGGTTCACGCGTTAAGGTGTATAGAATCAGTGCCATCCGCACGTACATTCCGTTGTTCGCTTGACGGAAATATGCGGCTCGCGGATCATCGTCCACGGCAACCTCGATTTCGTTCACGCGAGGTAATGGGTGCATTACAATCATATTCGAGCGCGCGTACTGCATTTTCGCTTTAGTAAGGCAATATACGTCCTTTTGCCGTTCATATTCCTCGGCACTCGCGAACCTCTCTCTTTGAATCCGTGTCATATAGAGCATATCGAGGTCTTTAATAGTTTCATCAATCGTGTCAACCTCGGCAAAGCTTGACCCATGCGCGCGGATTACGTCCTTTATGTAGCTTGGAAGTGCCAGACTCGGTGTGGAAATCAGCACAAACTTGTTGTTCGGAAAGCTTGAGAGTGCCTTAACAAGTGAGTGCGTGGTTCTGCCATATTTTAAGTCGCCGCATAATCCCACGATAAGGTTGTCCAATCGTCCAAGTTCGGTTTTCAGCGTCAGCAGGTCGGTGAGTGTCTGTGTGGGGTGGAGATGTCCGCCATCGCCCGCGTTGATAACATGGCAGTCCGCACAAAGTGCCGCCGCCTTTGCTGAACCCTCCTGCATGTGCCGCATTACCAGAATATCCGAGTAGGAGCTTACGATTTTTACGGTGTCCTTAAGGCTCTCACCTTTGGCAACCGAGGAGTTATTTGGGTTGTCGAAGCCTATAATGTTGCCGCCGAGTCGTATCATCGCCGCCTGAAAACTCATCTGTGTACGCGTTGACGGCTCGTAGAACAGTGTCGCCATAATCTTTCCACGGCATTTTTCGGAGTATTCCGCAGGATTCGCCTTTATTTTCTCGGCAAGGGATATTATTTCGTTCCATTGCGAAACGGTGTAATCGTCCATATCAATCAGATTATTATAATTGTTCATATATTCCACCTCGTATTCCATATCATTATAACACTTTTCTGAGGAAATTTCAAGGCTTTTTCTTGACTTTTTTGACAAAATATGATAAAATATAAATCAAGGTAATATCCTTACAGAAATCAGGTTTTAATTAGGATTACGGCTGATTGGGAACTAAAAAAATGATAAAATATAAATCAAAATAAACGAAATCGGTGGTGAAATTGTGGATAAGACGGCAAAATGGCTTCGGGCAATGCTGGCTTTTGGGTATTCGAGTTATCATTTCTGGGAGTGCGTTGATATTGACAATTCCGATGAGAGTCTGGAAAGATTTCTTATGAGTGAACGCCTCGATAACAAATACGTCCGCAAGGCAAGAAATATCCGTGAAAGTGATATTGAACAGCTCCGCGAACTATGCAGCAATAACTACATTACGATTCTAAACTACACTGATGAAGATTACCCCAGAATGTTGCGGCACATCATTGACCCTCCGCCGGTTCTGTTCGTTTATGGCGACTCGAAAAGTCTGAATACCCCTCATGCGGCGGCGATTGTCGGCGCGCGGAATTGCAGTGATTATTCAAGCCGTGTAGCAAATAACTTTGGATATGAGCTGGCGCGGCAGGGAATTACCGTAGTCAGCGGCTGTGCGCGTGGTGTGGACAGTGCCGCGCATTGGGGAGCGGTAAACGCGGGCGGAATTACCATTGCGGTGCTTGGCTGTGGGATTCTATGCGATTATCCGAGAAACTCATTGAGATTAAAGCAAGCCATTTCTGTTCACGGAGCGGTGATATCAGAATTTTTGCCTGATGAATCGCCGCTTCGGGATTATTTTCCTACACGAAACCGCATTATCAGTGGGCTTTGCGAATGTGTGACGGTGGTTGAGGCTTCCACAAGGAGCGGCGCGCTTAATACAGTATCTCATGCCGCGGAGCAGGGGCGAGAGGTGTTCGCGATTCCGCCGAGTTGTATCTATGGAGATCGCTATCGCGGTCAGATGGAGCTTCACAAGGACGGCATTGAATTTGTGCTTTCACCTCAGGATATTGTTGATTTCATATACAACAGGTATAATATGGAAAATCCGCCGGGATAGGCGGATTTTGGATTTCAGTAATTTTCAGGACAAATCTGGAAATAGCTTTGCGGTTTTCCGCAGACAGGGCAGGTTTGCGGAGCTTCCGTTCCGACCACGATGTGACCGCAGTTTCGGCACTCCCACACCTTTACAGAGCTTTTTTTGAAGACTTCCTGCATTTCCACGTTGTTCAAAAGAGCGCGGTAACGTTCCTCGTGGTGCTTCTCAATTTCCGCTACCAATCTGAATTTTGCGGCAAGCTCGGTAAACCCTTCCTCATCGGCGGTTTTAGCGAAATTCTCATACATATTGGTCCACTCGAAATTTTCACCCTCGGCGGCGGACTTCAGGTTTTGAGAAGTAGCACCGATTCCGCCCAGCTCTTTGAACCAGATTTCCGCGTGTTCCTTTTCGTTGGAAGCGGTTGTTTCAAAAATCTGAGCAATCTGCTCAAAACCCTCTTGACGAGCTTTCGCGGCAAAATAGGTGTATTTGTTCCGTGCTTGAGATTCACCCGCAAATGCTTCTTCGAGGTTGCGTTCGGTTTTTGTGCCCGCGTATTTGTTTTGATTTCCGCCTTCAATTTCTTCGAGATCAGCTCCTGTAACTCCGCACACGGGACAAACCGCCTCCGCGCGATTGGGTGCTTCAAAAATCTCACCGCATAC
>CAYZQU010000158.1:0-4749 GCA_964480645.1 uncultured Ruminococcus sp.
CACTGTTCGTTCCGAGTATGTTGAGGGCAAGGGTGTTCCCTGCCTTATCGCGGTTCATCAGGACGCCAGCGGAAGAGCGTTTGACACGGGTCTGGCTTACGCCGCGGGTATAGGCGGCGCACGCGCGGGCGTTCTCGAGACTACATTCAAGATGGAGACTGAAACCGATTTGTTCGGTGAGCAGGCTGTTCTTTGCGGCGGTGTTACCGCGTTGATGAAGGCGGGCTTTGAGACCCTCGTTGAGGCGGGTTACGATCCCCAGAACGCTTATTTTGAGTGCATTCACGAGATGAAGCTTATTGTAGACCTTATTTACAAGGGCGGCTTCTCAATGATGAGATATTCTATTTCCGATACGGCGGAGTTCGGCGATTACGAAACCGGCAAGCGTCTTATCACCGACGAGACCAAGAAGGAAATGAAGAAGATTCTTACCGAGATTCAGGACGGTACTTTCGCGAACAAGTGGATTGCCGAGAATAAGAACGGCAGACTGCATTTCAACGCTTGCCGCCGTATCGAAGCTTCTCACCAGCTTGAGCAGGTAGGTGCGGAGATTCGCAAGCTGTACGACTGGAACAAGTAATTCCGAACGCGAATTGCGCTGATTGGAGACGAGTATGAATAAAATTAAGAAATTTTTCGCAAAATTTGACTACAATTCTCCCGTGATACTCACCTACGCGATAATTTGCGTGGTGCTGTTGATTATCAACAATATGACCAAGGGTTGGTTCAACTCGATGTTCCTCATAAGTTACGGGCATCCAAGTCTATTGAATCCGCTGACTTATCTGCGTGGACTGCTCCATATTTTCGGACACGTCAACTGGAATCACCTGCTTAACAATATGATTCTGATGATGTTGGTGGGTCCTGCGGTTGAAGAGCGGTATGGAAGCTGGAATCTGTGCATTATGATTCTCACGGACGCCGTCGTGACCGCAGTGATAAACGGAATCTTCTCAAGCCACGGCATTATCGGCGCAAGCGGCGTGGTGTTTATGCTGATAATCCTCAGCGCGTTTACCAATATGCGCAAGGGAAAAATTCCCATTTCGCTCTGTATTGTATCGGCTCTTTACTTCGGGCAGGAAATATATAGCGCGATAAACACTCCCAATGACGGTGTGTCGCGGTTGGGACATATCCTTGGTGGAGTAGTCGGGTTGGTTTACGGAATAATCTTCTACAATATGAAATTCAAAAACAGCGGATATACGACAGATTATTCCAAAAAGTAAAAATTATAAAAACCGCAGCAAAATATTTTACTGCGGTTTTGTTTTCATAAAGTGTAAAGGTGGGTTTAATGAAGAAGTCATATTTATGGATAGCTTTAGTATGGTCGCTCTCATTTGTCTGTTATTTGCCGATGTTGTTGGAGAAGAGGGGAGTGGATGTGTCTGAAGTGTTTATCGCTGCTAAATATCTTTTTGTTGCGATTCCGCTTATTGTGTCGGTTATTTTTGCAGCGGTGAGCGGTGAATTCATAAAGTGGCTGCGTGGTATGTTTGCCGTAAAAATAACTAAAAAACCTGTGATATACTGTGTTGCGGCAGGGGTATTGGGATTGACATTTTCTCTCATCTACTCACTTGTTTTGGGTAATTACGATTTGTTTTATGAGAATTATCCGACGGCTATTTCGGTCGTTACAGGCAGTATTTATCTGTTTTTTACAGCAATGCTTGAAGAAATTGCGTGGAGGGGATACCTTCTAAATACGCTTTCCAACAGTGGCAAAACTCATATTGCGCTGTTATGCACGGGTATTTCGTGGGCAGTCTGGCATATTCCAATGTGGGCGATCAGGAATTCGCTTGGATTAGGGGAAATGGCATTGTATTTTGTCTGGACATTTTTGATTTCGTTTGTGATAGGAAATCTTTTTCTAACATATAAAAGCGTAATACCTGCGGCACTGCTGCACATGTTGTTCAACACCTGCTTTATCGCCCCTGTGCAATACAATATTGTTTTGGTAGGATTCGTAATAATCGTATTGTTGATTATTAAGAAAAAACGCCATCAAAACGATTCATAGCTATATTAGCGTTGTGTGAAATTTTTTGCGGAAATTATGGTTTTCCGCTTGATTTTTTCCACAAGATGTAGTATAATAAAAGTGTATGGGTAAAGAATCAAAACAAGTAATGGGGGTGCGCGGCAAATTCAAAACGCGCCCGTGAACACGAAGCGGAGCGGAGTGTTCATGGGCAGGCGAAGGCAAACGAACGGAGCGAAGCGGAGTGAGGCTTGCCTGTTTTGGAATTTGCAATATAAATAATGGATAATTTTGTGCAGATAGATATTTATACCTCGTCCGCGGCGATTGACGGAATCACGGGCGCGCTTACCGATTGCGGAATCACGGGGTTTATAATCCGCGACAATGCGGATTTTGAGGACTTCCTTGCGGATAAGAACGCAAACTGGGATTATGTGGACGACAGTCTTCTGGGACTGAAAACCGCCGAACCGATGATTACCGTGTATGTTCACGAAAATGCTCAGGGTGCGGAAATGCTCGCGCAGATACGCGGACTTGTGGACACTTATGCCGCAAACAACGCGGACGGTTTTTACGGCAATATCCGTATGGAAATGGCAAATGTAAAAGAGGAGGATTGGGCTAACAACTGGAAGCGGTTCTATAAGCCGTTCCGCGTGGGAAAGAGCCTGATTATCAAGCCCTCGTGGGAGAATGTCGAACCGTCTTCGGGCGACAAAATCCTTGAAATAGACCCCGCATCTACGTTCGGGACGGGTCAGCACTATACCACCAAAATGGTTATGGAAACGCTGGAAACGGTGATTCACGGCGGCGAACGTGTTCTTGATCTGGGGTGCGGAAGTGGGATTCTCTCTATTGCGGCTCTGTTGTTAGGCGCAAATGAAGTAACGATTTGCGATATTTTCGAGAATGCCGTCAAGACAGCCTCGGAGAACATCGAAAAGAACAATTTTACAAATTACCGCGCATTTTGCGGGAACATTATCGAGGATGAAAAGCTACGCAGTGAAATCGGTGCGGGATATGACGTAATCTGCGCGAATATCGTCGCGGATGTGATTATCGGCATGAGCGGCTTGTTCGGCGGATTCCTTGCGAACGGCGGAAAATTAATCGTTTCCGGAATTATAGACGAGCGTCTTGACGAGGTGACGAAATCCCTTTCACATAACGGTTGGAGCGTGGTTTCTTCTGTGAATGATAACGGTTGGAACTGTGTGCTTTTGGCACTTAACAAGTAGCGGCGAATTGCATATAATGCCCTAAGACCCAGCTTGCGAAAGCAAGCTGAAAATCAAAACAGGGGTGATTTATATGCAATTCTTGTACGTGTTCGCGCTGATTTTTCTGCTGATTTTCGGGTTCGCTATGCTGATTCATTTGTTGTCAAAGGCACTTTTGGACAGCAGTACGCGCCGTTATGACATCTATGTCAAGGGAGACGAGGACATCGCCGAGTTCCTGAAACGCGCCGAAAACGCGTCGTTTATCGGGGAAGTTTACATAATCGAAAAGGGAATGTGTGATGAGAGAGACAAATTCGTACAATGAAAAGCAGCTTGTTCATCTGACGGGAGAGGTTGAGGATACCGGGTACAGCAATCCTGAAACAGGGTATATTGTTCTGGATATGAATGTGGATAACGAGCTGGTTACCGCTGTGGGTGAGATGGGTGACGTCCGCGCGGGCGAGCGGCTTTCAATGTACGGAGAGTACTTTAACCATCCGAAGTACGGAAGACAGTTTCGCGTGGAGATTTTCGAGCGTTCGCTTCCGACAGATTTGAACTCGATTCGGAAATATCTGGGTTCGGGGATAATATCGGGCGTAGGTCCGTCAATGGCGAAGAAAATCATTGACGCTTTCGGCGACAGGTCGCTGGAAATCATTGAAACGGACTCTGTTCAGCTTACCTCAATTAAGGGAATTTCTGCCGAACGCGCGAAAAAAATCGGCGATGAATTCCATAATATCACGGGACTGCGCAAGGTGATGACATTCTTTTCCAAGTACTCTGTGCCTCATTATGTAGTCAGTGCGGCGTGGAAAATTTACGGCGTGGATTTAATACGCGCGGTAGAAGGGAATCCGTATTGTATGTGCGCGCCGGAAATCGGTCTCAGATTTGCCGACGCGGAACGTATCGCGCAGGATCTCAACTTTCCGCCCGACAGTGAGGAACGCGTATACGCGGGTATAATCGAGGCTCTGAATGAGAAAGCAAACGATGGGAGCTGCTGTATCCGCGAAAGCGAGCTTGCGAACGCGGTTACGCAGTCTCTGGTTGTCAGCGATAAGCTGTACTATGCGGCACTACAATACGCGGAGAAGCGCGGGGATATTATAAACTCGGACATCTATGACACGCGGTACATATATCTTAAACCATATTTTGACGCGGAAACCTACATCTCGCGGAAAGTCGCCGAGATGATAAAGCTTGACAGCGAGCGTTTTGAGGATTTTTCGAGCGAGATTTCCATTATTGCCGAGGAGCAGGGAATCGAATACGAGGAACATCAGACGAAAGCTATCAACGCGTGTATGAACAATCATGTTTTCATACTTACGGGAGGTCCGGGAACAGGAAAAACAACCACATTAAGAGGCGTTATCGAGTTGTATCGGCGTCGGAAGATCAGATTCAAGCTTGCCGCGCCCACAGGCAGAGCCGCGAAACGTATGGCGGATCTGACGGGCGCTCCCGCGCAGACGATTCACCGTCTTCTGG